>CAZROS010000091.1:0-2843 GCA_964601825.1 uncultured archaeon
GGATCAGTTCCCTGTAAAAACTCATCAATATTTTTCAATCCATCTTTGTCTGTGTCTTCTTTTGCATCGCTTCCGTCAGTCGGGTCCAAAGCAAAACCAACTGCAGAAAAAACCAAAATGAATATTACCAGCCAAACTGTCGCCGAGATATATTTGCCTCTAATTTGAAATTTTTGCATGGGAAGTAATGTGAGGAAGATGTTCTTAACCCTTTCTGAAAATTTTTCAGCAAATGTGAAATACAAACAACCGCAAACTTTACATTTGATTAAATTTGAATTATGTTTCTGCCGGCTGTTCAGCCAAAACATAATGCGGAAGCTGAGGCACTGCGACTCCAAGAGCTTCTGCAATTTTTCCTTCTCTTTTCATTTTTTCAATGACGCTGTTGCTGTAAATTTTGTAGAATAAAGAATTGCCATAGAACCTGCGAAGCAACCTATCAGTTTCATCGTCCTGCAGATAGTGCTTCGGAGGATCTTGAATTACACAACCAAAGCCCCCTTCAACATGAAGCCGCGCTAAAGCGTCGCCCAACTCCTCATTTCTCTTCACCTCACCGCCATAATAAATTTCTATAAAATCTATACCCTCTTCTCCGCGGGATTCAACAAGATCCAGAACCTCTCTCTTCTTTTCAATTCCCCCGCTTCTCGCCCTTTTAATTTCTGCCTGAAAATCTTTTTCTAAATAACGTTCAGCAATTTTTGCCATAAACCATTCAGATTCTTCTGTGTGCGCTTTTATTCCGTATTGATAAGATTCTCTTTTTATAATTTTTTCTGCCGGGTCTGAAAAAAAATCTGCCGGAAAAACTTTCCGCGCAATTTCAGCCTCATATGGGAATGGCGGAAAATCTAAAAACTTTCCGCCATATTTTCCAATCAATCCCATCCAAATTGCGTTCAGCCTTATTGCATTTTCAGCATCTTCTGTTTTTTCTCGGCAGAAAATAAACGCATTGTCTGTCAGCGGATTAAAATCTCCGCGGCACTGCATTCTTGCGCTGTGTTCAATTTTTAAAATTCTTTTGTCTAGAGTTGAAATTCCTGCGGGATTCCAGCTCTCCCAGCCGAAGTCTAAAAATTCTGACACCGTGGTGTTTCTTGTTTGGTTTGCGCAGAGCATTGTAAGGACTTTGAAGTCTTCAGTGATTTTATAATGAGTCCGGGCGTAATCTTTTCTCCCATCCTTGTTAACGCTCCATTTGTTAACATCAAATTTTTTTAAGATTGGCCCGTCTCTTACAACATATGCTTTCACAACAGGCTCTGCTTCGCCATCATACCAATAATTCGGAACGCTGACCCTTCCATTTTTTCCATAAAAGCAAGAACTCAAGTCAAGCATTCTAGGTTCCACTCGCATGGCCGGATGGTTGCTTCTAAATCTGTCTAGCAAATGCCTCAATTCATTTTCCTGCTCCTCAGCAATTCTATACATAATATCACAAATTAATTGAACCGCAAACTATCTAAGGCTTTCGCAAGCTTAAATTTTGATGAAAATTCAGCAATTGTCGTAATCAAAAATATAGTTTTTTAAATACAAAAAGCATTTTTTGCTTATGAATAGCCTTGACTCAACAGACGCAAAAATCCTGTTTGAGCTTGACAGGAACTGCAGGCAGTCGCAAAAACAAATAGCGCGGCGCATCGGAGCAACAAGAAATATTGTAATCCACAGGATTAAAAAATTAGAAGAAGCCGGAATTGTAAAAGGCTACTACACTCTGATAGATTTTTCCAAAATCGGCTATTCAATGGTAAGGGTTTATTTGAAACTGCAGAACACAACTGACCAGACTGAAAATAAAATAACAGACTTTCTTGTGAAAGAAAAATCAACAATGACGGTTTACAAAACCTCGGCAAGCTGGGACATTGCTTTTGTTTATCTTGTGCGCTCGCTTCCTGAGTTTGATTCTCTCTGGATAAATTTCCTGAAAAAATTCAAGCACTACATAAAAGAAAAAAGCATAACGCTTTTCTATGGCTATGTTCATTACAGCCGAAATTATCTAGTGCCAGAAAAAATTCGGGACTATTCTGAAAAAATAACTGGCGGCTCTTTTCCTTTGAGCTTGAGCGAGAGTGATTTAAAATTTTTAAGGATGATTGCAGCAAACGGAAAAATCAGCCTTCTTGAAATCTCAAAATCTTTGGGCATGACTCCGACTGCTGTGAAATTCAAAATGCGCTCACTTGAAAAAAAAGGAGTTATACTTGCTTACCGCGCAATTATTGATTTGAACAAGCTCGGGTATGAATACTACAAGATTGATTTAGACTTAGCTAATGTTTCCGCGCGGGGGCAGATAAGAAAATTTTTGCGCGCGCATCCGAATGTTGTTTATGAGGACATAACTTTCGGCGGCTCGGATCTGGAATTTGATTTGGAAGTGAAAAGCTCGGAGGAGTTTGAAAATTTCATGTCAGGCGTGAGAAAAACTTTTCCCAATGCAGTAAAGTCATTCACATTCTACAAGGCTCGGGAAATTTTGAAATATGTTTACATGCCGGCGAGCTAAATTATTTTTTTGCTGAAAGATTCTTCACAACCGCCTCTCCGTGAGTCAAAGAATTTAATTTGTCAAAAAGCTCTGTCTGCATGCCAGCTGGAATTTCCACAACAGCCATATAGCTTCCATCGCCTGCCCATTCTTCGCGCGTAGGAGTTCCGAAATTTCTTATAATTCCAGCAGCTCGGCCAGCATGCTCAGCTGGAATTTTTATTGCAATCTGGGCTTTTTCAAAGCGAATTGGAATTATCGGCTGGATTAATTTTAAAATTGCATCAACCTGCTCTTCTGCGGATTTTTCCAAAACAACGCGCGCCCGCGC
>CAZROS010000092.1:0-2840 GCA_964601825.1 uncultured archaeon
CTTGAGCGCTTCATAGGAATTTTAATTGAGCATTACGCGGGCGCATTTCCTTTATGGCTCTCGCCTGTGCAGGTTAGAATTATTACTGTTTCAGATAAGCAAATAGATTTTGCAAAAAATATTTCAGAAAAATTATTGGAAGCTGGATTGAGAGCTGAAACAGATTTTTCAAACGCAACAGTTGAATATAAAATCAGAAATGCCCAGCTGGAAAAAACTCCTTACACTATTACAATTGGGGATAAAGAAGTTGATAAAAATACTTTGGCTGTGCGCGGCAGGGATGGAAAAGTTAAATTTGGGGTTTCTGCCGAAGATTTCGTTGCGCAGCTGAAAAAAGAAATTCAGGAAAAGAAATAATTATTTTTTCATTTTTCTCCAGGCAAACCAAACAACTGCAATCAAAAGCAAACCCAAAACAGCCGCATCAATTATTTTCGTGTTCTGCGCAACAATCCCCCAGTTCTGCCCGAGCAAAACTCCGGCGTAAAGCAAAATTGCATTCCATGCAGTTGCTCCAATTGTTGTGAGGAAAATAAATTTTCCGAAGTGCATTTTTCCCAGACCTGCTGGAATTGAAATCAAATGGCGCACAACCGGAATAAATCGCGAAACAAAAATCGTTTTCCCGCCGTGAGAGCTGAAAAATTTTTCTGTTTCTTCCAAATGCTTTTCATTCAGCAGAAAATATTTTCCGATTTTTTTAACAAGCGGACGGCCGCCTTTGCTGCCAATCCAATAGGAGAGCGCAGAGCCTGCAATGCTGCCGACAGAAGCAGCTGCAAGAGCGAGCCAAAAATCTATCCTCCCTTGTGAAACAAGAAATCCCGCAAATGGCATCACAGCTTCTGATGGAACCGGAGCTACCATGCTTTCAAGAGCCATTAGAATAAAAATTCCAGCATAGCCCACGGTAGCAATGAATTCGGTTATCGCTCCGAATAAAATTTCCACAACCATGATTATTTCTGGATTTGTTTTGCTTAAAAAGAAAATGCATTTCCCACATAGCTTTATATACAACTTCAACAGAATATCTATTGGTGAACTTGATGCAAGGTGAATTACGGCACAACATTTGCTCGGAAGAGTTCTGTTAGCTTTGCATCTGCGATTGACAAGAAAGGAAGGGCTTTGATTTCTGCTGAACTTAGAAAAATTCTTGGACTTAAATTTGGAAGCGGGATTTGCGTCCGCGCAAACGGAAAAAGTTTTTCAACAAAGATTGATGAGCGCGGGAGGTTTTCTGTTCCTGCGCAAATAAGGAAAAATTCTGAAAAAGTTTCCGGAATAATTGAAAAAAATTCTAATGGCCGCGATAGTGTAATCTCCAACATGCAAGCCTGTGGAGCTTGCGTCGCGGGCGAAAATCCCGCTCGCGGCCCCATTTTTAGAGGTGTTTTGAATGGCTGAAATTCCTGATGATATGTATGGGGAGTTTGGTGATGTTAAAGCGAAGGAAGAATTGCTAGAAGTTGAATATAGGCTTGCAAAAAAATATTCAAGCGTGTACATGGACGAAGAGGGGGAGTTGAAAGAGTATATGAAAAAATTTTGGAGTTGGACTTAAAAAAATAAAAAGGAGGCGATAGTATGCAAAAAATTATGAAAACAAAACAAGGTGAAGTCCTTCATCAGGGACTTCAAAAGCAACGACAGGAAACAAACATTTACTTTATGAAAAATTTGGGAGGTGATATTTTATGAGTGGTATAGACGACAGACCCGAGAGTTGGGTTTTTGACCAGAGATATAGAACTTTGTTGGAGGAATGCGAAAGTGAAGACGCCATGTTGAAACGAATAGAGGGCGACTATAAAAATGGAGCAATTGATCGGATAGAATTAGATTATGCAATTGAGTTGGCTGCGAAAATTGCAGCTGAAAAAGGTGGCATGGAAATTCCGCGCATACAGCTTCTCTATGAAAAATATGTAGAGAGATTGTATGTTAAGAAACCAAATGGAACTCCAAATCCACCAGACCCCGGTGGAGGCGACACTACTCCAAGACATTAATTAATAAATTGGGAAAATGAGAGATAATCATGAACCCCCTTGAACTAACCCAAGAGCTCGTGCGGATAAACAGCGAGAACCCGCCGGGAAATGAGAAAGCTGTTGCAGGCTACATAAAAGATTTTTTGCTTTCTGCTGGAATTTCAGCAGAGCTTATTGAGTTTGAAAAAAACAGATGCAATGTAATTGCTGAAATCGGAAAAGGAGAAGGGTTGATGCTGAACGGGCACATTGATACTGTTCCGTTTGGAAAAAAAGAAAACTGGAAGTTTGAACCAACAGGTCAATTGGTTGGAGAAAAATTATACGGCCGCGGCACAAGCGACATGAAAGCCGGAGTTGCCGCAATGCTCTTGGCTGCAAAAGAAATGGCAAAGGAAAAACTCAAGCGCAGGCTTGTGCTTGCTTTTGTAGCTGATGAGGAAACTTTGCAGAAGGGCTCGAGCTGGCTGATAAAAAACAGAAAAGAATTTTTCAAAGGAGTAAAGCTTGGAGTTGTCGGCGAATGCTCTGAAAATAATATTCGCTTGAGCCAGCGCGGGCTTTTCATGAGCCGCGCGAAATTTTTCGGAAAAGCAGTTCATGGCTCGCGGCCATGGCAGGGCGAGTCTGCAATTTTGAAAGCAGCAAAATTTTCGCTTGCTCTGGAAGAGCTTGGAAAAAAGCTTGCAAAGAAAAAGCATCCGCTGCTTGGGATAGGTTCAATAAATGTCGGAACAATAAAAGGCGGGGCAAAAATAAATATTGTTCCAGATTACTGCGAAATTGAAATTGACCGCAGGCTCTCTTTCGGAGAAACAGAGAAAAGCGCGCTTGCTGATT
>CAZROS010000093.1:0-2839 GCA_964601825.1 uncultured archaeon
TTTGTGTAGGAAAGTAATATTTATAAAGCTTTCGGCAATCAGCGAATTTCTTGCTTCGCAAAATATTATTACGCCTCGTCCTGCACAAACTTTTTTCCTTCTTTCAAGCAAATTTCCGCGCGCGCAAGCTCATGCCCGATATAAGCTGCGTGGTCTGTAAGGGAAATTAAATTCTCATGCAAAACTTTTCTGTACAAAGTTTGCGCTTTTGTCCCGCGGAAAATAAATCCCGTAGGCAAGCCCTGCTTTGTGTAGTGCTCAACAATTATTTCTCCGTTTTCCACTTTTACAATAAAATAGCCGTTCTCATCCTGAACAAACTGCACAATTTTATCGTGGTGGAATTTTTCCAGCAAAGCAGTGGCCTGCTTCCAGTTATTTTCATAAATGTGGGCTGAGTTGGAAATTAAAACCATTTTTCCTGCGGGAAATCCTATTTTCTCTGCCAGTTTTTTCTGCAGCCTGCGAAGTGCAAAAGCATTCAAAACCCACGCGCCGAAAATATCGTGCGAGCGGAAAATTGCTGTCTGCACAAGCTTGCCGTTGCGGATGTGCCAAGTTATTTGCGTGAGGCATGGAGGGCTTTTTGATTTAGAATCTCCTTCCCTCAAAGTAAAAGCAACAGCGCGCCGCGTGTACGGCCTGTATTTTAAAATTGCAGCTGCCGCTTCGATTTGATCTTGCGTGCCCTCAACTTCTTCCAGAAATTTTCCCGGCACATGAGTTAAAGTAAATTTGAAAAGTCTCTCCCCATAAGTGTATTCAACTCCAGCAGGTTTCTCGGGAGAAAAAAATGTTGCGTAATAATTTTCCAAATCTTTTTCTGTTATGTTCAGCCATTCTGCCAACTTTTCATCATCTTCATCTATAATGGCAACCAAATCCACAAATTCTTTCTGCTTTATTTTATAGTCGCTATCTTTTTCCTCGCCGAATTTCATTACAGCATTTACAGCCCGCAGCCAAGTTTCAGAAATATTTTTTCCCCTTATGCGCAAGGCCACTTCTTCGGTTTTAATTGGAGCAGCTGTTTTTTCCAGCTCTGTTATAAAAACCGGCTCCATGAAAGGCTCGCTGTGCCCATTGGAAATATTTTCAGCAACAATTGGAATCTCATGCTCGCGGCCGCGCAAATCTATCACTTGGACAGACTCGCGGAATTTTTGTATCAGGTTCGGATCAACATTAGAATCAATATAGCCAGAGGCTCCGATAATTTTTCTTTCTGAATCAATTCCATTTTGCATAAGAGCCAGCAAAGCCTCGCCACTTTTCATCAAATCCGCGCCGCACAAAATTATGTAGCGTATCCGCGGGTTGGATAAAATATTTTTCAAGAGCGGATTGATTCCTTGAATTGTGTAAAGATTTCCACAAACAGCGAATTTTTCTTCTGGAACTTTTGTGTGGATTAATTCTCTTTTTGTCCAGAGCGTGCAGATGCCAACGCCGCTCTGCAGGTTCCCAAACTTCAATTCATCCTTGTAGAAAATCGGCCATTCCATGGGATTTCCTTCTGGAGTGAAAGCATAAATGCTTTTGTTTTCTTCAGCAGATAGAAAAAAGATTTAAATACTTTCATTGTTGCTTAATTGAATGGAAATAGAAGTTTTCAGCACAGACTGGAGCGGAACTTTCAGCGATGATAGGCAGCCTGTTTACAAAGCTAACATGGGGCTTCTAAGACATTATGGAAAACCTACAATGAGTTTTGAAGAATGGCTTGCTGCGTCAAAACTCAATGCCGCAGAATTTTTGCTGAGCCAAGGAGTTTCAGCAGACCCTTCAGAATTTCCTCCGCTTTACAAAAGATATCTTAATGAAGAAATTGCCGCAGGAAATGTTCCGCGAGTTTATCTCGGAGCAGCCCAGGCTTTGGGACATTTGAAAGGAAAGGGAGTCGGACTTGTTGTTTTAAGCAGTCATCCTGTGGAAAATTTGATAAGAGAAATCAGAGAATATGGACTTGAAGAATTTTTCCCAGATGGTGGCGTAATGGGAGATTCGAAAGATAAAGCAGAAGGATTAAGAAAAATTGGAAGAAGATTTGGAGTTGAACAACAACAAATTTTGCATTTAGGCGATACTGTTTTTGATATTCAGGCAGCAAAGAATGCTGGCTCTCTCTCTGCTGGAATTTCTCATGGCTATCATTCGCGCGTGAGGCTGGAAGCAGAAAACCCCGACTTGATGTTTGATTCGCTTTTAGATGTGATGAAATATCTTTAGATAAAGCAAAGCTTTTTGTCCTATCAGAAAAATAAAAAATCTACTGCTCCGCCTCAGCCTGCGGCATTTCCTTTGGCAAGCCTTTTCTCTCGCGGACGCGCGAAACAGCCTGCGGCAAAAGATCGCGCGGCATTTTTTCAAACACAACATCAATCATTGACTGAAAACCTTTTCCTGCTGTTGCGGATTTAAGCGCGCCCTCAAATCCAAATAATTCCGCGACCGGAACTTTCGCAGTGATTACAGCAGAATGTTCTCCTTGCTCAATGTCCTGAATTTCTCCGCGCCTGTTGTTGACTTCTCCTGAAACATTTCCAATATAATCCTGCGGAGTGTCAATTCTGATAATTTGTTTTGGCTCTAACAGAGTCGCGCCAGCGCGCAGCATGCATTGCTGAATTGCCCAGCGCACCGCAGGAATAACTTGCGCAGGCCCGCGGTGAACTGCATCTTCGTGCAATTCCGCGTCATTGATTTTTACAATAATTCCAGAGCACGGCTCTTTTGAAAGCGGGCCGTTCTCAACAGCTTCCTCAAATCCCTGCTTCACAAGCTCCATTGCCTCGTTCAAATATTGAATTCCTTTTGTCATGTCAATAAAAATGCAGTG
>CAZROS010000094.1:0-2787 GCA_964601825.1 uncultured archaeon
AAGATGTCCCCGGCTTTATAAGAATTTTTGTCGAGCCTAGTGTCAAAGCAAAAGTGAAGGAAGTTTCCGAAAAAATGTACATGAAAATGCGGCACGGCAAATGCGAAAAGCTTTCTCTGGCTGAATGCAAAAAATTGTGGGAGAGGGGTGAGCTGAAGAGCGAGACAAAGTAAGGTTTCTAATTATGCATTCGATGTAGAAATTTTTATTAAAGCCAAAAGCATTTAAAGCTCGGTATTGAATCAAAGCTAAACAAAAACATTTCGAAAAATTAATCTCAGGAGGTGAGAATTAATGGGATTCGGTCATATGGAATTTAAAAAACCGGAATTCAAAAAGATATCAGATGTTATTTGGGACATTGATGTGAAATTCAAACAAGGAATGAGAGTTCCGGCAAGAATTTTCGCAAGCAAGAAAATTTTAGACCAGATGGACCTTCAAGTTTTTGACCAAGTTAGCAATGTCGCAACACTGCCTGGCATTTTGCGCAACGCCTTTTGCATGCCCGATGGGCATAGCGGTTAGCAAAATAGTTTTTATTTTGCCCGCATACGGCTTTCCCATCGGTGGAGTTGCAGCAATGGATATTGAGAATGGTGGCGTAATTTCGCCCGGCGGTATAGGATTCGACTTCGTAAAAGTTTAATAAAATTTTTATGGCGAATGATCAATTGCGGCATGCGTTTGCTAACAACAAACCTGACTTACGACCAAGTCAAGCCCCACTTGCGCGAGCTTGTGAATAATTTGTTCAATGCAGTTCCAGCAGGAGTTGGCTCAGAGGGTTTTGTGAAATTCAACAAGCAGCAATTCAGAGAAGCAATTGAATTGGGCGGTGAGTGGTGCGTTGAAAACGGCTACGGATGGAAAGAGGATTTGGAGCGCACAGAAGAAAATGGAAGAATGAAAGGCGCGGACGCTTCCAAGTGCTCAGCCAAATCAATCGAGCGCGGAATGAACCAGGTCGGAACTCTTGGTTCAGGAAATCATTATTTGGAAATCCAAGTTGTGAAACCGGAAAATATTTTTGATGAAACCGCAGCAAAAGCAATGGGAATTTTTCCAAACCAAATTGTTGTTACATTTCACTGCGGCTCGCGTGGATTTGGCCACCAAGTTGCCACAGATTATTTGCAAAAGTTTTTGCAAGTGATGGAAAGCAAATACAAAATAAAAATTCTCGATAGGGAGTTGGCGTGCGCTCCTTTCAATTCTCCAGAGGGGCAGGATTATTTTTCAGCAATGCAGTGCGGGATAAACATGAGCTTCGCAAACAGGCAGACAATTCTGCATAGAATCCGCGAGGTTTTTTCAAAAGTTTTCAAAACCCCAGCAGAGAATTTGGAAATGCACCAAGTCTATGATGTTGCGCACAACACAGCAAAGCTTGAGGAGTATTTAGTTGATGGAAAAAAGAAAAAACTTTTAGTCCACAGAAAGGGAGCCACAAGAAGTTTGGGCCCAGACAATCCTGCTGTCCCGCAGATTTACAGAAAAATCGGCCAGCCAGTTATAATCGGCGGCTCAATGGAAACCGGCTCATATCTTTTAGTTGGAACAAAAGCAGCAGAAGAGCAGACGTTTGGCTCGACCTGTCATGGCTCGGGCAGAACAATGTCGCGCACAAAAGCAACAAGATTATTCAGAGGCGAAACTCTTTTGAAAAACATGGCAGCCCGCGGAATAATTGTGAAAAGCACAAGCATGTCAGGACTCGCAGAAGAAGCCGGCGCAGCCTACAAGGATATTGATGAAGTTATCAATGCAACGCACGCCGCGGATATTTCACGCAAGGTCGTGAAATTGATTCCTGTTGGAAACGTGAAGGGATAGTTATGGATTTAACAAAACAGCATTGCGTTCCATGCGAAGGCGGCGTCCCGCGCCTTTCAAGAAACCAGTCAAAAATATTCCTAAAGAAATTAAAATCATGGAAACTTTCTGGAAACAAAATACTGAAAAACTACAAATTCCGCGATTTCAAAGCTGTGATGAAATTTGTAAATCTTGTTTCGAAAGTTGCTGAGGCAGAAGGCCACCATCCGGATATTTTGATTTATTCTTGGAACAAACTAAAGCTGACAATTTACACGCACGCGATAAAAGGACTTTCTGAAAATGATTTTATACTGGCAGCAAAAATAGATTCTATTCGAAAATAAATAACAGTCTACATACGAAAACTACAAAATCCTCACTCCATTTCTTAAAATTTCTTTCACCAGCGGATCGCTTTTATTTTTATAAAATTTCCTCTCAAAAAAGTGGACTTCAATTTTCTTTTTATAAATTTTCTCCAAGGCAATAATAATTTTTCTAACAAACTTTTTATCAATGCTGTCTGAAACAATTGCGATATCCACATCAGAGCCCTCTTTGTAAACAAGCTTTGAGTAAGAGCCAAAGAGATAAACATCGCAGCCCTTCTGGCTGGACAAGTAATATGCCAAGTCCGAAAGAAGAAAATAAACTGACAGAGGAATTTCCCTCAGCTCAATAAATTGTTTTTTCGCAAGCTGAATTAAAAGCTTCGCCGCCTCGCTGGAAATATTTAAAAAATAAAAACTCTTTTCCAGCAAAAGGATTTTTGAATATGCGAGCCTTGCCAAAGCCTTGTCTAATGGAACATTGTTCAGCAGAGTTTTCTCCTTCAGCTCTTTTCTGGAAAATCTCGAGCCTGGAGAAACAGAAAACAGAGTTATTATTTTGAAAATATCAGTGTCAAAAATTTGGCTAATCATTTTTCTCACCCAAAAGATTTTTAATTTTTTCTATGTAAGGCTC
>CAZROS010000095.1:0-2755 GCA_964601825.1 uncultured archaeon
TTTTTTTCAAAAGAAAATCTAAATCCTTTTGATGAAATAAAATGGGAAAGCCGCGATGCTGTAATAAAAAATGAGCGGGGAGAAATTGTTTTTGAGCAGCGCGGGGTTGAGATTCCTGCTGATTGGTCGCAGAATGCAACAAATATTGTTGTCTCAAAATATTTCCGCGGGAAGATTGGCTCGCCTGAAAGGGAAACTTCTGTAAGGCAAATGATAAATAGAATTGTGAAAACAATTGGAAGTTGGGGGGGCGCAGGTGGATATTTTTCTGATGAGGAGTCTGCAAAAGTTTTTGAAGATGAGCTCACATACATGCTTGTAAATCAAATGTTTTCTTTCAACAGCCCGGTTTGGTTTAATGTTGGAATTGAAGCGCAGCCACAGACAAGCGCGTGTTTTATCCTCGACATCAAAGACACGATGCAGGATATTTTGCGTTGGTATGCTGTGGAAGGAATGATTTTCAAATTCGGCTCCGGTTCTGGAATAAATATTTCTCCGCTCAGGAGCTCAAAAGAATTTTTAACAGGAGGCGGAACTTCCTCTGGGCCAGTTGCTTACATGAAAGCTGCGGATGTTTCTGCGGGGACGATAAAATGCCTACATGAGGATTCTGAATTGGTAACGAAGGCCGGCATTAAGAAAATAAAGGATGTTGACAGAGAGGACTTTGTCTTAACGCGCAACGGATTTAAAGAAGTTAAAAATATTTTCAACAACGGTAAAAAGGAGCTTGTAAAAGTTAGGACGTCGCTCGGCTTTGAACTTGTCTGTACGCCGGAGCATAGATTTCTTGTGAGAACAATGGAAGGTAGGGATGTGTGGAAAGAGGTTAAAGAAATATCTTCTCAAGATTTCGTATGCATAGATTTTTCCGGATATGAATTTTCAGATTACAAAAAGCTAAAGCCAGTTAGATTGGAGCATTTTAATGAAAAAGAAATTAGATTGCCGAATATAATTGATGAGAGATTTGCTGAGTGGTTGGGTCTTATTTACGGAGATGGGAGTATTACAGAAAGAAAGTATGCATCCTATGTTGGAATACAGATTGGTTTAGAAGATTCAGATATGATAGAAAAATATAAAAAGTTATCAAAAGACATTTTTGGATTGCATATTTTTGAAAATAAGAGAACTGATAAGAAAGATAATTCTATTAGCTTAAGAATTGCATCAACGCCTCTTATAAGATTTTTGAAGGTAAACAGACTTCTAAAACAACATTCAGATGAGATATTTGTTCCTAAATTTATAAAGGAGTCCCCATCGTCAGTAAGGGCGGCATTCCTACGTGGCTATTTTGAGTCCGATGGGTGCCTAGCAAAGCGTACTTATCCTTCCTGCACATCTGTCAGCGGACGGTTCATTAAAGATGTTCAAGAACTTCTAAGGAGCGTTGGGGTTTTGTCCACAAGATTTCTAACTGAAGATAGGAATGGGGCCTACGGAAGCCTTCCTCTCCATACACTTATAGTAACATCATATTTTGGGATAACAAAGTTTGCAGAAAAGATTTCTTTTCTGTCAGATAGAAAAAGATTAGCTATGATAAATTCTATTAAGAATTTAGGTGGAAGACCATTTGAACAGCAGTGGATTCTGCCTTATTTTGAAAATGAATTTGAAAATTTGTATTCTGGTATAAAAACCCCAAAATATTCTTTTAGAAGAGCTACAAGCAAATATTTTAGAGAAACTGTAGGAAAAACAAACTTCACAAAATTCAGAGCAAGAAAGCTGTTAGAGATGTTTCCTCAGCTTGAAGGAAGCTTTATTGAAGCGGCGGCAAAAACCAATATATATTACGATAAAATTACAGTAGAGCCCTTTGGTTTTGGAAATGTTTATGATATAGAAGTTCCGGATGGAAATCATTATCTTGTAAACGGCATTGTTGTCCATAATTCCGGAGGGAAAACCCGTAGGGCTGCGAAAATGGTAATTCTAAATGCAGACCATCCGGATATTGTTGAGTTCATAAATTGCAAAGCAAGCGAGGAGAAAAAAGCTTGGGCTTTGATTGATGCAGGCTATGACGGGGGATTCAATGTTCCGGGCGGGGCGTATGATTCTGTTTTTTTCCAGAATGCAAACCACTCTGTGCGCGCAACAGATGAATTTATGAAAGCTGTTGAGCGCGATGATTCTTGGCAGACAAAATTTGTGAAAAGCGGCGCGCCTGCTGAAAGCTACAAAGGCCGAGAGATTTTGAAAATGATTGCAGAAGCTGTTTGGGTTTGCGGAGATCCTGGAATGCAGTTTGATTCTAACATAAACAAATGGCACACTTGCAGAGCAAGCGGGAGAATTAATGGAAGCAACCCATGTGGAGAATTTATGTTCCTTGACAACACTTCATGTAATCTTGGAAGTTTTAATTTAATGAAATTTAAAGACGAAGAAACTGGGATTGATATCGAAAGCTTTTCTCATTCAATAGGTGTTGCTATTACTGCAATGGAAATTTTAGTTACAAACTCCAGCTATCCAACTGAAGAGATTACAAAAAACAGCCGCGATTTTCGCCCGCTTGGTTTGGGTTATGCAAATCTCGGAGCGCTGCTAATGAGCCGCGGACTTGCGTATGATAGTGAGGAGGGGAGAAATTTTTCTGCGGCAATAACTTCTTTGCTTTGCGGCCGGGCATATTTGCAATCTTCTGTTCTTGCAAAAACTGTAGGGCCTTTCAATTCTTATAGGGAAAATGAAAAATCTTTTTTGGAAGTAATTGGAATGCATGGAGAGGCTGCGC
>CAZROS010000096.1:0-2745 GCA_964601825.1 uncultured archaeon
TGAAAATAAGATTGCATCCGCACCATGTCATTAGAGAAAATCCCATGGCTACTGGAGCAGGCGCTGACCGTTTCTCGCACGGCATGCGCCAATCATGGGGCAAGCCAATCGGAACAGCCGCGCGCGTTTTTGAAGGGCAAAAACTTTTGACAATCCGCGTGCCAGCTGGCCAGGAAAAAGTTGCGAAAGAAGCTTTGCATCGGGCAATAGCAAAACTTCCTGGAATGTGCAGGATTGTGGTTGGTTAAAAATAAGGTTTTTATTCTCAGGAAACAATCTAATTCTATGGAAGATGAAGTAAAAAAGTGGTTCGACTCTGCGCAGGAAGATTTCGAAACAGCAAAATCAAATCTGGAAAATGAAAAACTGCGTGCTGCGGGATTTTTTGCTCAGCAGGCAGCGGAGAAATCGCTTAAAGCTCTATACATTAAAAAATTCAAGGAGCTCTATAAAGTACATGATTTGGTTATACTTGCAAGGAAAGTCGGCGCGCCGCAGGAGATAATAGAAATTTGCGATGAACTGGAGCCTCTGTACACAGCAACAAGATATCCTGATGATATAAAAAATTATACAGCCGCTGATATAGAAGATTTAATAGAGAAATCAAAACAGGTGATTGAATGGACGAAAGAAAAATTATAATTGAGAAATTAAAAAAATTCAAAAAGGAATTGTCTAAAAATATAAAGATAGATCAGATGATATTTTTTGGCTCGCGGGCGCGCGGCGATTTCCGCGAAGAGAGTGATATAGATTTGATAATTGTTTCAAAAGATTTCGAAAATAGAAATTTTCTAAAGAGGGCAGTGGGCTTCTACAAATACTGGAGCCTTGATTACCCTGTTGATTTTCTTTGCTATTCTACGAATGAGTTTGAAAAACTGAGGAAAAGAATTTCAATTGTGAGCCATGCTTTGAAGGAGGGTGTGGCTGTTTGAAGGGAGTAGATTGAGACTGCCCTAAAAAGAAATTCTTAAATCCATGCGCGAATATTTTCTCATGCTACAATTGAAATCTGAAAGATTTCGATGTGCATAAAAATCAAAGTGATATAACAATAATTGGTGATTTTTATCGCAAAGCGCGCCTCTGCAGAAATGCAATCAATAGAAAAATTCCAGCCAAAAAAAGAGCGGCCTTACATAACTTACGCAATAATCGCCGCCTGCTTTCTGATTTACATAATGGAAAATATTTGGGCGCGCACGCAGGGAGAATTTTTCGTGCGCCAGATTTTTGATGATTATGGATTTTCTTTTCAAGGTTTGCTTGAAGGCAGATGGTGGACTTTTTTCACTTCAATTTTTCTGCACTCAAGCCCGGAGCATTTGGTTTTGAACATGGTTGCGCTTTTCTTTTTCGGCCAGCACTTGGAAATGAAAATTGGAAAACTGCGCTATGCGTTTGTTTTTTTCGCAACAGCAGTTGCAGGCAGCCTTGCAGTCGCAGCAGCTTCTGCTGTCGGAATAATGCCCACAAACATTCCAACAGTCGGCGCGAGCGCTGCGATTTTTGGAATCATGGGCGCTGGAATGATAATCAACCCATTTGAAATTGTAATGCATCCGTATCTTGTGCCTGTTCCATTTTTGCTTGTGGCTCTGATTTACACAATTTACAATATTTCCGCTTTTGTTGGTGTGATTGCAACAGGGGCAGAAAGCAACATTGCCTACATTGCTCACATCGGCGGAATTCTCGCCGGCGCTCTCTATGGATTCACGCACGAGGGCGCAAAAAAAGGCGCGCTTGTTGTGCTGGCGATTTTCATAATTTTATTTTTCTTTCCATTTGTTCTGACAGAAGTGGAGAAATTTAATTACATAAGAATTTTAGAGAATTTTTTCAATAGATAATTTCTCTTATGCAAAACCTTTTAATCCTTTAGCTTGCAACAATAATCATGCCAAAAATTTTACTGCAATTCCCAGAAGGACTGAAAACAAAAGCCTTGGAGCTCGCGCGCGAGTATGAAAAAAAAGGCAATGAGGTCATAATCAGCGCAGACGCTTGCTGGGGCGCGTGCGATATCAAAGATGATTTAGCAAAAAGCTTGGGCTGCGACAAGCTCGTGCATATTGGGCACACGCAATTTATCAAATCAGATTTTCCTATTGAGTATGTGGAAATGCGCGCGGCTGTAGATGCAGACCGCATGAAAAAAGTTTTGGAGTTGGGATGGAAAGAAATTGAAAAATTCCAGAATTTCGGCTTGCTCACGAGCGTTCAATATTTAGATTATCTGGAGCCGCTGAAAAAACTTTTGGAATCGCGAGGGAAAAAAGTTTTTATTTCTGCCAGCACAGATCCGCAAAAAATAATGCATGGCGGACAGACTCTTGGTTGTGATGTTGCAGCTGCGAGCAATATTTACAATTCAGTTGACTGCTTTCTTTTTGTTGGCTCAGGAAAATTTCACCCGCTGGGAGCAGACTTGAAACAGAACAAGCCTGTGTTTGCGATTGATTTAACGCAGGGAAAATTTTTTGACTTGGAGCCGATAAAGCAAAAATTTCTGAAGCAAAAATTTGCTGCAATTGGCTTGGCGAGGCACGCGAAAAAATTTGGAATTTTAATTTCTCCAAAAAAAGGCCAGCTGGCTTTGCAGTTTGCGGAAGCAATAAAGAAAAAAATTTCAGCAGCTGGAAAAGAAGCGTTCATAATTGTTCTTGATGAAATCTCAGACACAAAATTAATGGGCTTGGAAGTTGACTGCTGGATAAACACAGCCTGCCCAAGAAT
>CAZROS010000097.1:0-2711 GCA_964601825.1 uncultured archaeon
AAATTTCCCGCGCAAGCTCATTTTCTATTTGCGAGCAGTCGCAGGATTTCAAATCCTTGAAGCATTTATCTCGGAATTCATTTGCTTTTTTTATCTGAACAGAAACCGCGCGGTCGCACTCTTTTTTTGCGCTTTCATCTGGCATAGAAGAGCAGTCGCATTTTTCAGGGTTTGCAATGCAGCTTGATTTCGTCTGCTCGATTTTCTGCTGCAATTCAGCGGTTTTCTTTTGATTATCATCAGAAGCCTGCTGCGCAAAAGCCAGTGGCAAAAGCAAAACAAAAACAATAAAAATCAAAATGATTTTTCTCATGGATTATTTTCCATTTTTCTATTTATAATACTATCTTCCGAATCTTCTCCACCTAGAAAAATCCCCCGCTTAATTGTGATGCTTGTAAGTCGTTTCATCTTTTTGCTCGATCTGCAGAATATAAATTCTTCTATCGGATTCTTCTATGTGATAGATAATTCTGAATTTTCCTATTCTTATTCTAAACCTGTTTTCCCTGCCAGCGACTTTGCTGACATCGAAGAATCTGAACGGCACTGGAATTTCTTTGAGAACTTCGATTAATCCATTTACTCTTGCGCGGATTTTCTCTTCCAAGCTTTCATAATCTTTTTTAACGCTGTCGTTCGCAAAGAAAATTTCAAACAAGAAATCGCCAGATTATTTTTTCGCAGCAGAAAAAGGAATCGCTTTTCCAGCTCTCGCTTCTGCAAAAATCGCGTCAAGTTTTTTTAGCTCAGTGCTGCTAAGTTTTTCTTCTGGAATAAGCAGGTGCTCTAGAGCGGCAATTCTTTGGTCTATGTTTTTCACTTCTTTGTAAACCATTTCTAAAGTTACATCTTGCATAATTATTAATATGCTTCGGAGTTTATAAAACTTACCCAAACCTTCTCCTCACTCTTGAATTTCTGCTTTGTCGCGTTTGCCTTGTGAAACCTCCGCGGGAAAATCCACCGCGGCCGCCTCTCGAAAATCCTCTGCTGCGCCCGGGCATTCCTGTGCGCTTGCCCCACTTTGGAATTATTGAAGCGCGCTTGCTCATTTTTTCCTCAATCTCGGCAACTTTCTCAGCAGAGGCTTTTCCAAAAAATCTTTTCTCTTTTAGCGGAGCTTTGGAAGAGCGAATCATTGAGGAAATTTCAGAAACTTCTTCCGGCAGAACAATGTGGAAAGCTTCGCCGGTTGCGCCTGCCCTTCCAGTTCTTCCAACTCTGTGGATAAAAGTTTCAACATCATTTGGCAAATCAAAATTTATCACATGGGAAACATTTTCAATGTCCAGCCCGCGCGCGGCAACATCTGTTGCCACTAAAATTTTCAGCTGCCTGCTTCTGAATTCGCTCAGCACATGCTCGCGCCTCCCCTGAGTCAAGTCTCCGTGGATTGCTGCTGTCGGATAAAATTCATCAAGCTTGCGCGCGAGAATATCCGCAGCGCGCTTTGTTGAGACAAAAATAATTGTGAGCTCGGGTTTTTCTTTTTGTATAAGCTCATGCACGCAGCCAAGCTTGTCGCGGTTCATTGCAATGCAAATCACATGGGAAATTTTTTCAACAGAGGGCTGCTGCTGGTTCAGCTCAACAATAACTGGCGCGCGCATGTATCTGCTTGTGAGATAACGGATTTGCTGCGGGAGAGTTGCTGAAAATAAAAGCGTCTGCCTTTGCGGCGGCGTATGTTTTAAAATATAATCAATGTCTTCAATAAATCCCATGTCAAGCATTCTGTCTGCTTCATCCAAAACAAGAACCCGGATTTTGCTCAGGTCGATTGAGCGGCGGTGGATATGATCAATTAATCTTCCGGGTGTTCCGATAACTATTTGGATTCCCTCTGAGCGCAGCGCGGAAATTTGCGGCTCAATTGATCTGCCGCCGTAAACAGTCAAAACTTTTGCATTCAATGGGACTGAAATTTTTTCTGCTTCTTTTGCGATTTGCATTGCAAGCTCGCGCGTGGGAGCAATCACAATTGCTTGCAGCATGCGGCTGCTTGTGTTTATTTTTTCTAATAGTGGAACTAAAAATGCAATTGTTTTTCCTGAGCCTGACTCGGCTTTTCCAATCAAATCTTTTCCTTCAATGCAGGGGAGAATTGTTTTTTCCTGAATCGGAAACATTTCATCAAAGCCTGCTTGCGCTAAACCGTCCTTGAGCTCTTGCTTTATTTTTAATTCGGAAAATTTCATGAGAATCATAGAAGTTTGAGGTTAATAAAGAATTTAATTTTCTGCAAGAGGTCTGCTATAAGCTTGATCTGCTGTTGATTCTGCTGGAGGAGGCTCGGGAAAATCATCAGGCCTCTTTTCTCTTGTAAGCATGTAGCTTCCATGGCGTCCTACTAAAAGCTTTTTTTTCTTCAAGTAGCTCATGGCTCTCTCAAGTTTTTCTAGATCTCTTATGGGTGACTTTGCTGCCATTTCATCTGGAGTTCTGCCGAACTTTCCAACCTCGCCATTTTTATGAAGCCAGCTGTAGAGTGCTTCTGCTCCCCTGATATCTTTTTGAGTATACTCTTTCTTTCTTCCCATGAAAATTTTCTGCGCGGAAAACTTATAAGGCTTTCTTGGCGCTAGAAAAATAGTAAAATAGAAAAACTCCAGTTCCATTCGCAAGCATGTCAAAATAATTAAAACTTCTTCCAAAAGTTGGCTGGATAAATTCTATCAGAACTCCCAGAAAAAAAGCTGCAAGAAAAA
>CAZROS010000098.1:0-2683 GCA_964601825.1 uncultured archaeon
TTTCAACTGAATCTCAAATTACTCTAATACCAAATCCGCCACTGCAGACAGCAACTGATTTTACTTTAACATTCCAGATAAAGAACAACGCAAAGGACAAAAACATAAAAGTGGATGCAAGTGTTTTTGACTGGGGAGTCTGCGACAAGCCTGAGATAGTAGGAACAGCAAAAGCAGACAAAACAAAAAATGAATTCACACTTGTTCCACTGCAGACAGAATTTGTTGAAATGAAATCAAAAACTCCAACAAAGGAAGCAATAAGCAATTTAAAATATTCATGCCCGATCCAGTGGAGAATAACATATGATTTTTCTTCCAGCTCAAGCGCAGGTTTTAATATCCTTTCAAAAGACAAGCTGACTCAGCTGCAAAGGGCAGGAAAGCCAATAGAGCTGCCGGCAGCTCAGAAATCTGTCGGAGCAGGGCCTATAAAAATAAATTTTGATTTCAAAACAGACAAGAACTATGCAACTTCAAACTCTCCAATACAAATGACTTTTTCAGCCAGAGATGAGGGGCAGGGAACTTTTTCAAAAATTGAGGCAGGAAAATTTTTGCTTAAGCTTCCGAAAGAGTGGGTTGACTCTCTTGATGCTTCAGAAAAAAACACAGCATGCACAGACACATTTGAGCCAAAAGGCGGGGATTCTGTTTCAGCATTTTATGTTAACAAAAAAGAAATTCCTCTGATACAGCGCTCAACTCCGGAAATTATCTGCAATCTAAAAGCTCCGGACTTGGATGCGCTAAATCCAATAATTCCGAACAAGCAGTATTATGTTTCAGCTGGGCTGGATTACACATATTCAATTGACGGAAGCTATTCTGTTGATATAAATCCGTGAGGCTATGAAAAAGGCAATTCTGCTTTTGGGGTTTGTTTTTTTGGTTTCTGCCTGTGTTAACATTCCAGATCCAAATGTGGCTTCTGTTTATGGAAAATTTGAAAAATCAAATGAAGACATTTCTGTTTTGGCTGAAGTTTCCCAGCCAGAACTAAAATCAGGCCAGCCGACAAATTTGCGCTTTACAATTGAAAACAAACAGCCATTCACATTGAAAAATTTCCAGCTGAATGCTTTTGATGTTTGCGATTTTGACTGCTCGGGCGCGGTTTCGTGGATAGAGGCTGAAGTAAAGCCTAACCAAACAAAAACAAAAACATTTACATGCCGCGCTCCACAGGTGGATTTTGAGCGGCCGTGCAATATTCAGTTCAGGGAAAGTTATGAGGCCCAGATTTTCCAGACATATGGAATTGTTATTTTGAGCGAGTCTGAATTCGCCTCAGGAAAAAGCTACAACATTCCTTTATCAACACAAACTCAAAGCCCGATGGAAATTTCAGCCAGTTGGTCTGAAAAACTTCCATTTGTTGAAAAGGACAATGTTTACTTAACTCTTGATTACAGCTATACAGGAGATGGAATAATAGATAAGCTTCGCGGAAATGAAGGCAATGCAAACGCGCTTGGAGATGTAAACATAAGTTTGCCTGCTGGGCTTGAAGTTTCCTCTCCGCTTGAAAGCAATTGCGCAGATTTTTCCGCGCTTGCTGTGGAAACTCCAATAAAAAAATTAAATCTTAAAAGAACTCTTACTTTTATTGAAAAAAAAGCAAAGCCCTCAACATGCACTTTCAAAACAAAAGCAAGCTTGCCAATTGAAACCGGAACTCTGGGCGTGGATGCGCATTTTACATACCAAATTGACGGCTCTATTGGAATAAAAGTCCGCCCCAAGTAAAGAATTTAAATACATGGCGCAGATAGATTTGTGTAAAAAGTGGTTAAATGAAAAGAAATATTTTTGCTTTCGCGCTTGTCGCAGTTGTTTTAGTGGCTGGGTGCACAACTACAGAACCTACTCTAGTTTCATCCAAGTCAACAGGAATTTCTATCAATGGCTTTTCTGTAAATCCTGCGGAAGCGCGAAGCGGGCAGACTGTTTTGGCAAAGCTTGAAATACAAAACGACGGCCAGAGAGATGCGAATCCAACTGATTATTTTGCTTTGCTGATTTCTGGGAGCGAATGGACAACTGATTCTGCTGCAAAATCAAAGACCTCTCCGTTGAGATATGCGCGCGGAGATGAAAAGCCAGTGCCGCAGATTTTCACTTGGAATGTGAAAGCCCCGCCTTCAAGGGGAATAGACACTCCTTCTGATTTTACAGGAAGAGTTTATTACAAATACCAGACAGAGGCAGTGAACACAATAAGCATTTATCCTGCTTCTGAGCAGCAGACAGCAACTGACAAAACTACAAATGTTGTTTCAAAAGGGCCAATAGATCTTGTTGTTCAAGTCAACCCAGACCCGCCTGTGATTTTTTCTCCTGGAGATGAATTCACTGTTTCTATAAAAGTGAAAAATATTGGCGGCGGAGTTGTGTATGGAATAAGCAGCGACAAAACCACACCAAGCACAGCAGACCAGACAATTGAGCAGGACAGGCTTGGAAAAGTTACACTTTCTATTCCAGCGCTTCCAAGCAATTTGGAGTGGACAGACACAAGCTGCTTTGAAAACATCCAATTTTTCGGGACAAGCAAAGAGGAAACAACAACATGCGGCATAAGAGTAAAGACAATGCCTCAAGCGAAAACGCAGATTACAATGAGATTTATTGCAAATTATGGATACTACATTGATGCGAAATCAAATGTTGTTTTGAAAGC
>CAZROS010000099.1:0-2681 GCA_964601825.1 uncultured archaeon
GCGTCCATGTCAATGAAGCGCGCGTCCGCATGCGAGCGGACTCCGTGCTTGCTTGTTACAATATTTCCTGTAACTCCTGCTGTAACTGTCTGCACGCCAGCGCGTCGCAAAATATCTACAGCTGCAATTCCTTCTATATCCTCGAAACCGTCTGCTAATAGAACTAGCGCTTTTGGCATGGAAATTGTGCGCAAGCTGTGTTTATAAAAATTAGCTTTTTGTTATAACTTCAGTTATAGAGATAGAATTTTCCGCTGGCCTGTTGAAAGTTCCAGGAATGTATTTTTCTATTGAAATATTTTTGTAGCCGAAATTTTCCAGAGCAGAAATTATTTTTTTCTGCATGAGTTGCGCCTGCTTAAAATTATCAATCTGCACGCGGCAGGATTCTCCGTAGTCGCGCACGCGAACAGCTTTGAAGCCCAAGCTGCGCAAAAAATCTTCTGATTTTTCCACGCGCGCCAAAGCCTCGGCTGTTATTGGTGTGCCATGCGGAATGCGCGAAGAAGTGCAGCCTCCTGCCGGCTTGTCAAAAACAGGAAGTGAAAAGTTTTTCGCGATTTCTCTTATTTGTTTTTTTGTAATTCCGAATTCTATAAACGGACTCCACACTCCTGCTTCGCCCATTGCTTTCATTCCTGGGCGGAAGTCTCCCAAGTCTTCTATATGCGCGCCATCAATTATTATTTTTGCGCCGAGTTTTTCTTTTAGCTTCAGAATTTCTTTTGTGTCAATTTTTCTGCAGAAATAGCAGCGCAGAGGAGAATTTTCCTTAAAGCCTTTGTCGGAAAGTTTTTCAACTTCAACAACAATATGCTTGCAGCCGATTTTTTTAGCAACTGATTTCGCGTCGTTTAGATCTTGCTTGGAAAGAGCTTCGGAAGTTATTGTAACTGCTGTTAATTTTTTTCCGAGAGCTTCATGGGCGAGCGCGCAAATTGCTGCAGAATCAACTCCGCCGGAGAGCGCAACAATTGCGCTGCCTTTCTCTTTTATAGAGGAAATTATTTTCTCCTCAAGTGCTGAAAAATTATTTTTTGGCATTGTAGTCAACTTCCATTAAGCGCAAATAGCCCGGAATTGGAAAAGTTCCTGTTGAGTATTTTATTGAAAGCGGGGTGAAAGTTTTTTGAACAAAAGATGCGGACGCTGCGAGAATTGAAGCTCCTGTTGGAGTTGCTAGCTCGTGCGCAGATTTTTTGAAAATTAAAGGGACTTTATTTTGCTTTGAAATTTCAAGAACAGCCGGAGCCGCAAAGCCAACTGCAATTGGAAGTGAGAAAATCTTTTTGTCCTTTGGGAGAGAGATTGCCGCGCCGATTACATCAATCAGAGTGTCAACAGAGCCGAGCTCATGCAGGCCGTGAATTTCTCCGTGGACAGCAAGCTCTGCGTTTTCAATTATTTTGAAAATTTTGAAAACGAATTTTCTTTCTCTTGGAAGTTTCTTTAGAATCTTTTGCGTAGCTGCGCGCAGCTCATCAAAATTTTTGAAATGCTTTTCTTTTCCGATTTTTATTTTCAGGCGCGAGCATTTCATTTCATCTTTTATAATTTCCTCGCGCGAGATTTTAACTTTGAATTCTTTCAAGAGAGTTTCAAGTTCGCGCAGTTTTTTATCATCTGCCATCACAGCGAGAATCATGTCTCCGGAAACTCCTGAGATTGAGGGGTCGAACAAAAGGGATTTCATGGAATTGGTTTGAGAGAAAGAGTTAAAAAGCGGAAGAACGTGAAGTCTATAATGCTTAAATATTGATTTTGATTTTATGTTATTATGAACTTCGACTACATAGATGTGGAAAATTTTGGAAAAATAGACTTGTCTAAACAGCAAAGAACTGGAATTCCTGAAGTTATTCTTTGCTCTGGAAAAAGCTCTGAGCAGATTTTGAAAATCTGCAATAGGTATTTTGGATTTTCTGATTCTGTGATTTTAACAAAGTGCGCGCCAAAAACTTTTAAATTGCTTTCGAAGAGTTTTTCAAAAATTGAATACAACAGGGAAGCAAAAGTTTTGGTAATCAGAAAAATTAAAAGCAAAAAAGAAAAAATTGGCAGTGTTGTAATTGCAGCAGCAGGGACTGCGGATTTTCCTGTTGCTGAAGAGGCGAGAATAATCTGCGAGGAGTTTGGCTTGGAAGCAAGAATGCATGTTGATGTCGGAGTTTCTGGAATTCACAGGCTTGCGCCGCTGATGGAAGATTTGAAAAAACGCGAGCCGGATATGCTGATTGTTGTTGCTGGAATGGAGGCGGCTCTGCCAACTTTTCTTGCTGGACTTTTGAAAGTTCCAATTATTGCTGTGCCGACTTCTGTTGGATATGGGAAGGGATTAAAGGGGCTTGCGGCTTTTCTTTCAATGGCAAATTCCTGCGCACCTGGGATTTCTGTTGTGAATATAGATAATGGATTTGGGGCTGCTGCGTTTGCTTACAAAGCAATTGCAAACATACGCGAGAAAAATAAATTGGAAATTCCTAACAAGGTTTAGCTTTTAATTATTTTTTGCCGCAATTTGCGCGCAGGAATTTTTAATTCCTCAGAAAGCTTTTTCAAATCTTCCCACTCGGGTTTTTCGTTGTGCTCGGAGACTTTGAAATTGATTTCGAACTGCTTTCCATTTATTTTTACTTTTCTTTTTTCAATTTTTGTTTCCTGAAAAAACCAGCGGTCGCAGA
>CAZROS010000100.1:0-2677 GCA_964601825.1 uncultured archaeon
TGGTGGGCCCACGCAGATTTTCTTGATATAACCGCGAAGCGGCTATCTTCCTTTTGGGTGACATTGTTTGATGTTCGAAAATTATTCCATTAAATTTGGAACATCACACAATGTCATGAACCCCAGCCCTTTTCGCGAAAAGGGCTCGGGATCGAACTGCGTCTTCTACCTTACTTTCAAATTGTTGTAAGGGTAATGTCATACCATTAGACCATGGGCCCGCAAGAAAACTAATGTTTCCAAGCATTTAAAATTTCGCTTTTTTAATGATAAAAGCTTTCCAAAAAAATATAATTTTTAGCAGAAATTATTTCGGCTAAATTCCCATAAAGAAGCCTTCTATTTGAGATTTCACAAACCTTTAAAATTCAGACAAACAAGCAGGTTTATGAAAGCATGGATTTTCGCTGCTCTGATAATTTTAATTGCAGCTTGCGTGGGAAAAACTGAAAAAATTTATCCATCTGTCACACCTACAGTTCCAGAAAATTATTCCGCGCTCTTTTCCGCGGAAAATTATTCCCTCGGAGAGATTGAGCTGAATGTATCTCATCCAATGTTGATAAACAATTTCCGCTGGGGAAAAATGCCAATTAAGATTTTTCTGGACAAAACAAACATGCGCGATTTGGATTTGCAAGACATGAAAAAATCAATGGATGAATGGAAAGTAAACACAAGCGAAAAAATCTCTTTCTCTTTGACAGAAAATAAAAGCGAGGCTGATGTTTTCGTCAGCTGGCGCGATGATGAAAAAGAAAAAATAAAAGGCGGGGCTCTTGTTCTTGGCGAGGCTGGCCCGCCCGCTGCTGTCTGGACTGGATTATTTTTTATTCCCGCAAAAGGCTCTGTGGCGGAAATGGAATTGCTTACTGTTTACAGAAGATGGTCGCCCGCAACTTATTTGCGCCCCATGCACGAGCTTGGCCATGTCCTTGGCTTGGACCATCCAAAACTTAACGACATAAGCATTATGCACAATTTTTCTTACTATGGGCAGAGGTTCACAAAAGAAATAAAGCAAACCATAGAAGAGCTTTACAAAACTCCGGCAGAGCCCGACCTTGCGTTTGAAAATTTTTCTTTGAACCAAACTGGCGGGCTTGTTCATTATAATCTAACTATTGCAAACCGCGGAATAATTTCATCAGAAAAATATGAAGTTGAATTTTCAAATGGGAGCAAAACTTTTTGGAAGCAATCTGCTTCTCCGTTGGAGCCAGCTTATACTCAGCAGCTGTCCGGATATTTTCCTGTTGATTCTGAAATTTCATCCATGGAAATTTCAATAAATTTAAACCAAAGCGAAATTTTCAAGGAAAACAATAAAGTTGTTTTTAGAAGAATTTCTTAGAGTTTTCTTTGACTCTTTCTCTTAATAACTTACGTTCTCTTTCTTTTGAAGTTCTGCGAAAACTGAAAGTTTTCGCGAGCTCGCAAAAATTCAAGAGAATTTTTGCAGATCTTGGCCGAAAAGAAAGAGAAGGGAGAAAAGAAAGAAAAAGTGGAGTGGTGCCCCCGACGGGAAGGTGGAGAAAAATATTTTTAATATCTTTCTTTTCCGCGGTTCTTTTCTTTCTACGACAAGCGAAAATAAAATTTTCGCTGCGCGGAAAAATTGAAAAAAATTTTCCGTGAATGAAAAGGCCGTTTGGACCCATGTCAGCGGCTTGCTTTTTTCATCGCGCTTGCGCGCTAAAATCTTTCGATGAAATCGAAAGGCCGCTATCCTCGCGGTTGGAAGTTTTCTTCCTTGACCGGACTTTCCCCCCCTTTTCTTTTTCTTTCTTTTGGAAACCTACCTTTTCTTTCTTTTGAAAGCTCTTCCCGAAAAGAAAGAAAAGGGGGACTAGACGACGGGAGCGTTAGTTCTATTTGTGCAAAATGCTTTTAAATAAGTTGAAAACAAAATAAAATCATGTTCTGGGACAAAAAAGAGCGCTGCAAAAATTGCGGCTCTGAAGCAAATAAAAATTGGGAGTTCTGCCCAAACTGTGGGAAGGAATTAAGTGAAAAGGCAAAACCGCAAAGAGCAGAGAATCCATTTGCGGCTTTCAGCAATATTGGGGGCTTTGGCGGGTTTGAGCAAATTTTCCAGCAAATGGAAAAGCAAATTGTGGAAATGGACAGGGCTTTTGCTGAAAGCCCGAGAGAAATGATGCGGCAGCCAAAAGGATTTAAAATTGTAAATCCGCGCGGGGGTGGAATTTCTATTTCAATTATTCAAGCAGGCAGCAGGCCTCCGCAGATAAATGTGAAAACCTCCGGCGAGTTCAGGCAAATGGAGCCAGATATAAAAAGAGAGCTTGGGGCAGCAGTTGAAGCGCCTGTTTCTTCGCGAGCCAGACAGCCAGCTCTTGCATTTGAAAATAAATTATCCGCAATTAAAGAAACAGCTGAGCCTGAAACAGAAATAAAAAAAATCAACGGGCAAATTTCTTACACAATTAATTTGCCGGATGTGAAAAAAGCTGATGACATACAAATTAAGCGGCTGCCAAACTCAATTGAAATTCGCGCTGTCTGCGGCAATAAAATGTATTTCAAATTATTTGAAGCTCCGCAGAACTTGGGAATTGTTGAGAGAAGTTTTAGGGCCGGGGTTTTGAATATTGTGCTGGGGTAAGCTTTTAATTTCTTCTTGCCAGAGTTTTTGTGCGGGCTCGTAGTCTATCGG
>CAZROS010000101.1:0-2673 GCA_964601825.1 uncultured archaeon
GACTTGTCATAAACAGCTTTGCTGATATTAAAAATATTTCGCCAAAAATTTCTTGTGTGCATTTCAGGAAGTTTGTCAGCAAAAAACTTTTGGAAAAAGTTTTGCTTTGCAGTGTAAAAGAAATCTCTTTTTCTAAATTTGCCTATAGCAGATTACCAGAAAATTATCTGAAAAGGCTTTCAGAAAATAAAATTAAAATAAAAATTTTTAGCGCGCGTGGCCGGCCGAATGCGCTCAGAAATTTTCTCTCGTTCTGCCCGGATAGCTCAATCGCAGAGCATCTGCCTTGTAAGCAGAAAGTTGTGGGTTCAAATTCTAAAAAAGATATTCCTGCTCCGGGCTCCAAACTTGAGGTGGTTTAGTTATGCAAAAACAAAAAATAGATGTTGTCTTTTTCGACTGCGACAGCACTCTTGTAAAAGTGGAGGGGCTGGACGAGATGGCTAAAATGGCGGGTTGTTATGACAAAATTAAAGACTTGACAAAAAAATCCATGGATGGAGATTTGCCATACGAAGAAGTTTTAAGAAAAAAGTTTGAAATTATACGGCCATCGATAGCTATGCTTCGCGAGCTAGGAGAAATTTACAAAAAGAGTTTAGTTAAAGATGCGAAAGAGGTTGTGAAAATTCTACAGGAGTTTGGAAAGGAAGTTTACATTGTAACTGGAGAGATAGAGGAATCTGTAGCAGTGCTTGCATCTTATCTCAGAATTCCAGAATCGCAAATAATTGTGAATTATGCGGACTTCGACTCCTATGGAAATTTCATAAGAGTTAGAGACGGTCCGCTAATGAGAGATAATGGAAAAGCCGAAGTGCTAAAAAAGCTTGACCTTAGAGGAAAACGCTCAGCTTTTGTGGGGGATGGATATCCTGACTCCAGAGCAAGAGAAGTTGTGGATTTATTCATAGGATACGGAGGAGTTGCTTATAGAGAAAAGGTTAAAGCGGTTTCCGATGAATATTTAGTTTCAGAAAGTTTGTTCCCACTATTGGATATTTTGCTGACAAGGAATGAAATAAAAACTTATAAACAACCAAGCCAAACTAAAAGATGATTATATGGCAAATAAAAAAATCCAAATCACATTCCCAGACAGCTCAGTCCAAGAATGGCCTGCTGGTTCAACAGCAATGAAGATTGCGCAGAAAATCGGGGCGCGCTTGGCGAAAGATGCGCTCGCTGCAAAAGTAAATGGAAAGCTTGTGGACTTAAGTTTTTCAATAGAGGAAAATGCAAAATTTGAAATTTTAACTTTTGACTCCGAAGAGGGCAAACATGTTTACTGGCACAGCTCCGCGCACATAATGGCTGCTGCAATTAAAAATTTATTTTCAAATGTGAAATTGGGAATCGGGCCGCCGATTGAGCAAGGTTTTTATTATGATTTTTCTGGAAAAGTTTTTTCAGATAATGAGCTGGGAAAGATTGAAGAGGAAATAAAAAAGATAATAAAATCCGCCGAGCCGTTTGAAAGAAAAGAAATTTCAAAAGCAGAAGCAAAAAAGCTTTTCGCAGGCGAGCCATTCAAGCTTGAACTGATTGAAGGAATTGAAGGAAAAACAATTTCAATTTACAAAACCGGAAAATTCACAGACCTGTGCGAGGGCCCGCACGTGCCAAGCTCGGACAAAATCGGCGCAGTGAAACTTTTGAAAACTTCAGCAGCCTACTGGAAGAGCGACCAGAAAAATCAGCAGCTGCAGAGAATTTATGGAATTTCTTTTCGCTCGCAAAAAGAATTGGACGCGTTTGTTAAAATGAGAGAGGAAGCTGAAGCGAGAAGCCACCACAGCCTTGGGCCAAAGCTCGGATTATTTATGTTTCACGAAACCGCTCCTGGAATTCCTTACTGGCTGCCGAATGGAGTGATTCTGATAAACGAACTTGTTAATTTCTGGCGCGCAGAGCATGCAAAGCGCGGCTACAAGGAAATTATTTCGCCGCTGATAAACAAAAAAGAGTTGTGGGAAATTTCCGGACACTGGGATCACTACCGCGAAAATATGTTTATTTCAGAAATGGGCGAGAACGAATTTTATGGATTGAAGGCAATGAACTGCCCGAATGCAATGATTATTTTCGGCTCGCAAACTCGGAGCTACAGGGATTTGCCTCTGAGATTTTCAGATACAGATATTCTGCACAGGTATGAAATTTCCGGAACTTTGAACGGCTTGTTCAGAGTCCGCGCTTTCAGGCAGGATGACTCGCACAATTTTATTACAGAAGATATGATTGAAGAAGAGTATGAAAGAATTTTTGACATCGCAAAATTATTTTATGGAATTTTCGGTTTGAAATATAAATTCAGGCTTGGCACGCGGCCGGAAAATTTCATGGGAGATATTGAAAGCTGGAATCGCGCGGAAGCAAGCCTGATAAAAATTCTGGATAAAAAGTTTGGCAAGGGAAATTATTTAGTTGCAGAAAAAGACGGCGCATTCTATGGGCCGAAAATTGATATTCTCATGACAGATGCTATCGGAAGAGAGTGGCAGACTGGGACTATTCAATTAGATTTCCAGCAGCCGAAAAGATTTGGATTAAAATACACAGACAAAGACAACAAGGAAAAAACTCCGCTCGTTGTGCATAGAGTTATCTACGGCTCTCTTGAGCGCTTCATAGGAATTTTAATTGAGCATTACGCGGGCGCATTTCCTTTAT
>CAZROS010000102.1:0-2671 GCA_964601825.1 uncultured archaeon
CGAGCAGCAGCGGCACAGCAAGCGCGACATCAAGGCCGCTTAATGTCTGGGCTATTATGAAAAAATTAAATCCATATAGCGCTGCGGCAAACAAAGAAAATTTCTCTGACAGAAACTTTCTGGCAATTTTGTAGATTAGAGCTATAGAAATCAAATCAAGCAAAGTTGCCAGAAGCAAAACAAGATTCACGGACAAATCCAAATTGTTTCCAAGAAATGCCGGCGCAATCATGAAAAGCCAGAGAGGCTGAAATCCGTTTGTGGGGTCAATTCCATTTGAAGTTATTCCATTTCCATTGGCAAGGCTCTTTGCCTCGGAAAAATAATAATAGGAGTCGTCCTGCACAATTTTTTCCGCAAGCCCAGCAGTTGGCTGGAAGGAAATGAAAATCCTAACTGCGGCTGAAAGAATCAAAATTCCAATCAAAATCAAAACAGATTTTTTCATTAGTTCACCTCAAACACAAATCTCACAATAGTTATATTGTTTCCACGCAGGTTTTTGAATGTGTAGAACTTCTGCTCAAGAAGCTTTAAATTTTCAGAGCCATTACCAAGAACATTTTTCCAGCGGTTATCTTTTGATATGTCAAATGTTTCCTGATTTTCAAATGCTTCCGGCGGGAAGAAATCCATATCCACCCAATATGAAACATTTTCGGATTTCATGTAATTGTAAACATTTCTATTTTTTATAGCTTCAATTGCTTTGAAATTCATTATACCATCCAAGTTCACAACCTTGCGCCCGCTGTAAAAAGTAATAATTCCGGAATTGAAACTGCCGATGACATCAGTTTCGTTTGTATTTTCCTTTATCCAGCTGGCGGCATCTAGGTGTGCGGCCTGCCAAGGAAAATATCCTTTTTCCCAAACCTGCAAACCCGAGTAGGAAAATATTATTATAAAAATCATTGCAGCTGCTGGCAGGAAATTTGGCGAGCTGATTCTTTTTGAAACATATCCGATGCCAGCGGCAAGCGCTATTGCGAAAAAAATCGCAAAGGGCGCAATATACCGCGGGCCGAAAGACCAAAGGTAAAATGAATAGAAAATAATTATCAGAAATCCATACATAGCTGGGATGGCAAGATTTTTTCTTTCCTTGAAGAAACCAAAAGATGAAACCAGCAAAGCTGCCGCCCCGAAAATATAGCTTAGCACAGAGTAATTAGCCGCGCCAAAATAGTGCATCAAAAATGAAAAGAATTTTACAGAATTTTCTGCTCCACGCGCGAGCCAGTTCACAGCTGAATATTCTGGCCGCGGCTCCTGCAGAATTCCGTGGGCAAACTCGTAATTCGCAACTCCGCTGGACTGCTGCAATGTTCCAAAATTCACAAAGCTCAAAATGAGCCAAGGCGCGAAAATAATTGCAGCAACAGAAAAAACAATTGCTGCTGATTTTTTATTTTTTAAAAACAGGCTGGCGAGAATCGGCGCAGCCAAGAAAATAAAATCTGCGCGAGTCAGCAAGCCAAGGCCCATTATTATTCCTAGAATTATCGGATTTTTTTCGCTTATGTAAGAATAGAAAATAACTGCCGCCATGAAAATCGCAAGCACAACATCAATGCCGCTTATTGCTGTGAATGCCACAACAGGATTTAGCCCATAAAATGCTGCAGCTAAAATTGAAATTTTTTCTGGCAGAAATTTCCGCGCGATTTTGTAAATCAGAAAAACTGCCAATGTGTCAATAAGCGCTGAAGCAAAAAGAACGAGCCTGACGCCATCGCCGAAATTAAAAAATTGCGAAACCATAAGTGGCCAAAGAGGCTGAACTCCGTTTGTCGGCTCATATCCATTGTGGCTCAAAAATCCGTGCGCCACATTCCGCGCTGTTTCGAATCCATAGAACGAATCATCTAAAATTATTTTTTGCACAAGAACATCTATTGGCTGAAATGCCAAAACCAGCCGCAGCAAGAATGACAAGACTAAAACTAATGCAAGATATTTTTTCATAAAATGCTCACTTCTCAGAAATTTTGGCAGCCAAAGCATTTTTAAGCTGCTGAACTCCAAATCCATCTTCGCAAGAAATTTCAATAGCATCTACTTCAACATCTTTCAAATTTCTCCCGCCAACAATATCCATCTTGTTCGCGACAGCGATTATTGGCTTGTTGAAAGTTTTTTCAACCTCTTCAAAAAGATTTTTCTGCTTTTCAAGCGGAAAGCCGCAGGTTTCGCTCGGGTCAAAAACATAAATCACAAAATCAGAAATTGTTTTCAGCACTGCAATTGACTGGAGCTCAATTATATTTCTTTTTTGCATAGGCCTGTCCAGCAAACCGGGCGTGTCAATGAATTGAATTTCCTCAAAATTAAAATTCGCATAGCCAAGCATGAGCCCTTTTGTTGTGAATGGGTATGGCTGAATTTCCGGCGCGCTTCCTGTAATAGCTTTCAGCAAAGAAGTTTTTCCAACATTCGGCAGGCCAGCGATTGCAAAAGTTTTTTCTTCCTTCAAGTCCGGAAGATTTTTCAATGACTTCCACAAATATGAAACCATTTCAAATTCGTTTGCGCATTTTCTTGTAAAGTCTGCAACGCGCCCAAAAAATTCTTTTCTTACATTGCGGGAATCCTGCGTATGCTTTGTGCGGCTGACTTTTTGCAGGAAAAGCATTTTCATTCCTTCAATTCTTTTTGCAGCCCAGCTCAG
>CAZROS010000103.1:0-2636 GCA_964601825.1 uncultured archaeon
CTTCTTCCCAGCAATTTCTGCACAATAAAAAGCCCGAACCCAAAAATCAAAAAGAAAATCGCAAACAAAATATCCTGCACAACAGCCTCGTTGTTCCCCTGCAGCTGTTGAGTTAATGCGAGGCCGACGAACAGGACGGCGATTACAATTATAATTCTGTAGGTTTCTGGCATGGGCTAGATAGGAAAACTGCAAATAAAAAGGTTCATTTTCAAAAGAAAGGTTTCCCGCACCCTTCCAAAGAAAACTTCATACTAACGCTTTTTTTTCTTTTTAGAAAGTTTTTTCTTCGCCGGCTCAACTTTCTTTTCAGCAGCAACTTCAGCCTTTACTAAAGCTTTTTCCTTTTTGTAAGTCCACAAAGCAGAAAGCGCTTTTACTGCGCGCTCAGGAGTTGGATAAACAGGAATTCCAATTGCCTCTAATTTTCTTGAAGTTTTGAAAGTGTAATCGCTCCCAAGGCAGCAGACAACAAAAGGCTTTCCGAAAATTTTCGCATCCTGCAAAACATTCACAATAGAATCGTCCAAAGCAGTTGTCTGCAAAAGCGGAATGAAAACAGCTCCTGAAATTTCCTTGTCTTTCATTGCAATTTCAATTGCTGCTCGGAATCTTTCCGAGTTTGCATCCCCAGTTAAATCCAAAGGATTTTTCACGCTGACATGGGCCGGCAAAACTTTTCTTAATTTTGCGTCAATGTCTTTTCCAAACTGCGGGAGCAAAAATCCGGAAATAGTTGCCGCGTCTGTTGAAAGCACAGCAAAGCCCCCGCCGTTGCTGATAATCGCGAGCTTGTTTGATTTTAGCGGAGGCTGGGTTGCAAGAACTTTTGCATAATCAAAAATATCTTCCAAGCTTCGGACTTCAACGCAGCCTGCCTGCCTGAATGCTGCAGAGAAAACTTCTCCCTGCCCAGCAGCTGCTCCAATGTGCCCCATCACAGCTCCAACTCCGTCTGCGGTTCTGCCGGCTTTCAAAATTATAATCGGTTTTGCTGGCGTGATTCTTTTCGCGGCATCAACAAATCTTTTTCCATCTTTAATGCTTTCAATGTAAATCACAATCGCGCGGGTCGCAGGATCTTTCCCAAGGAAATCAAGCAAGTCAGTTTCATCCAAGCCTGCCGCGTTTCCGTATGAAATAAATTTTGAAATCCCAACTCCTTCCATAGCCAATCTGTCCAAGAGAGTAGAGCCAACAGAGCCGGACTGGCAAATAAAAGAAATGTATCCGTCAGGCGGGAGCTTGAATCTTTCTTTTGACAGTGCTAAACTATTGAATCTTCCGCCGGCAACTGTGCCCAAGCAGTTCGGCCCGAGAATCAAAATCTTTTCAGAATATTTTTTCACAATATTTTCCAGCGCACTATTGCCAGCCTCTGCAAATCCAGATGAAACAATTATTGCCCCTTTTATTTTTTTCTTTATGCACTCTTCCAGAATTTTCGGAACAACTTCTGCTTTAACTGCAATTATTGCAAGGTCAATAGGCTCCTCAATTCCAAGAATAGAAGGAAAGCTTGCCATGCCAAACATTTCATTTGTGTTCGGATTGACCGGATAAATTTTTCCCTGAAATGTTGTTTTCAGATTTTCCAGAATCATGTAGCCCATTTTTCCCGGAGTTCGGCTCGCCCCGATTACTGCCACTGATTGCGGGGAGAAGAAAACATCTAATTGAGAAGGCATGAGTTTATTTCGGGATAAGGGTTTAAAAAGTTTCTTCTGGCTGGGAAAGCTTATTAAAACTAAACTGCAACAATGCTTATGCGCATCTCAGGCGAGGCTGTTTCTTTCAGGATTTACGACACGGGCGGCGAGATAAATTTATCTAAAGTGAAAAAGGTTTTCGGCCAGCGGCCCGAGCAGGAAAAAATTGAATTTGAGCAGCTTGCGCCAAAATATGTGAATATAGCTCCTGCCCCGCTTTTTGTGAACTTGAAAAAAAAGCCTGTGGAAATTTTTGGAAAGAAAATTGAGCTTTCTGTTTCCGCGCGAATTTATGAACTGGGCGCGGTTTCAGTAATTTTGAGGATTCCGATTTCCGATGAGCTTGAAGGTTTGGTTAATTATTCCAAATCTTTTGAAATATCAGGAAAGGATGATAGGAAATTTTCCGATGAAATTTTTGCTGAAATAATGAAAGAGATAAAGAGTTGTGTTTCAAAATCTTATGAGACAGAAACTTATCCAGAGGAGTACATGGTTTTTTGCGTGCGCGAGCCGAACATGGATGGCTCTTCATTTCTGGACAAAAACCGCGAAACAATTGCAGGAGTTTTGCGCGAAGAGAAAAAGTTTTCAAAACTTTTTTCAGCAGAAGTCAGAGACGCAACGCGCGCCACGCTAAGCTATTTCAAAAATGATTTGGTGATTGTGGATTGGTCCACTGCATTGATTTTTGACCCAACAGGAAAATACGAGGATGATTTGCTGACAATTGAGCTCGCGAATTTGCAGTTGCTTGAGCTGAGAACTTATGATAAATTAATTGACAAAAAAATCGAAGAGGCTTACAAGGATTTGAAAGGCTTGAGAGGATTTGGATTTCTGAAGCCAGTAAACAAAGTAATGCTTGAGATTGCTGAAATGCGAATGGAAATGACGCGCTATATTGAAGACACTATGAACATCACA
>CAZROS010000104.1:0-2632 GCA_964601825.1 uncultured archaeon
AGTTTCCACTACAGCATTTTCCCTGCCAACTGTTGTGCGAATTGTGAATATCATGTTTGTCACTTTTTATTTTTTCAAGCGCCGCCAGCAACTGCGCCTGCAGCAGTGTTTGCCCCTTCCAAAATTATTTGCCCAAGCGAAAATTCATACACAAGGAAAATTAAAAATCCTATAACTCCAAGCAGCGCGAGCCCAAGAGCAGTAATCTTTGCCGCGCTCATGAACTCTTCCTTGTCAGGCTTTCGCGCGACATCAATTGTTCTCCTGTAAAGGCTAAGCCTTTCCTTCCATTTTGAAATTGAAGCTAAGCTTTTGAAATCCATGAGAATCAGTTTAACTTTTATTCTAAGATTTAAAAAGGTTATTTGAAGAGGAAAAGTTTTTTCTAAAATTTGCTTTGGGCGCGCCCAACCGATAGCTTTAAATACTTATACTACGCATAAGTTATAGTGATTTAATGAATTTAAAAGAATTTTGCGATGGAACAAAAACAGACATAGCTAAAGAACAACCGAGGGGTTTGTATGGTGATGAATGGGCGAAGAGATCTGGTGTAGTATATTTGAAGTTTCCAAATGGGGAGGAGTTGCCATTATCTACTGATGCTATTCATATTCTTAATCTTTTGAGAAGATATAAAGATCCAACTGATATAGTAACGCTTCTAGAAGATAATTTTGGCGGCGAAAGTTCCAATCAAGTTAAACATGTAGAATTGTATCTTGATGTTCTTGCGAAACGCGGTGTTGTAAAATCTGCGAATAAGAGAAGACATGTAAAAGGAGAACATGTTAAAAAGGTTTATAATGTTTCCGAAGATGGTATGAAGAGGTGCAGCGTTTCGAGTATCGTGCCAGCTCCGGTTGAAGGAGAAAGAAGAGTTATTACTGCAAGTGTCGGGCAAGGTATGCGTTTTTCTCTGGGTGAAGAAATGGATGATCGTGCAGATCCAGAATTAATGAGTAGCATTTATCCAAAAGTTTAACTAAGAACCAATAAAAATTCTAGAATGATTTGTAGTTGACCCGATAATTGTAAAGAAAATTTAACACATGTTAAAAATATTTAACAGCAATTTATTTCAACAACCCTCCAAACACACAGCCACACAAACCTTTTTAAACTTCAAACCAACAAAAACTATTATGCAGCAGCACGTTTTTAAAATAGGAATTGATGAGAGAAGAGTCAAGGAGCTTTCAGTCAGCATAGCAGATGAAGTTTCCAACAGAATCTACAACGAATTTCTTCTTGTCAGATATCTGCCGGAAATAATCGCAATAGAATCCGGAAAAATAAAGCCGCTCAAGAACAGCGCTGCCGAGCAGCACATACTGCAAAGGATAAAATCACTTGCTAAATAATTCTGCAATATTTTTTATTCCGCTATTCCACAAAATCAATCCCCAGCACGCGTTCAATCTCCGCTGCTTTCTTCTTGTCAAAAGGAATTGCATGAGAATTGAAAATATCGCTTTTCTTTATTCCAGTTACAACAATCATTGCCCGAACCACGTCGCCCAATTCTTTATTCACCATCGCGCCCCAAATTGTTTTCGCATCCTTATCCAATTTCCTAGTAACAGCCTCGACAACCTGCTGGCATTCTTTCACTGTAACATCAGCGCCGCCGGAAACATTTATCAGCGCCCCAGTTGCTCCATCAATATCCACATCAAGCAAAGGATTGTTCAAGGCTTTCTCAACAGCTTCCAATGCGCGCTTGTCAGAATCAGATTCACCCAACCCAATCATTGCAAGCCCGCCATCTCTCATTACAGTTCTCACATCAGCAAAATCCAAATTCACAAGCCCGGGTTTTGTAATCAATTCAGTAATTCCTTTAACAGCATTTACAAGAATCTCGTCTGCAACTTTAAACGCAGTCATTATCCCAACATCAGGCACAACTTCTAAAAGTTTGTCATTTGGAATTACAATCAGCGTGTCTGCATTTTTTGCAAGCTGGTCAAAACCAAACCGCGCATTGTCCATTCTGTGGCTCCCCTCCATTGTAAAAGGAAGAGTTATAACTCCTACAGTTATTGCTCCTGCTTTTTTTGCAACTTCTGCAACTATACCAGATGCTCCGGTTCCTGTTCCGCCTCCAAGCCCGCAAGTAATGAAAACCAAATCCGCGCCAGCCAATGCTTCTTTCAAATCATCTTTGTTTTCTTTTGCAGCCTCCAGTCCAATCTGCGGGTCAGCTCCTGCTCCAAGCCCTCTTGTTAATTCTCTTCCAATCAAAACTTTTCTATCCGCGTCAGTGTAAAGCAAATCCTGCGCATCTGTGTTAACAGCAACAACCTCGGCTCCCATAACTCCGACCTGCATCATTCTGGAAATTGTGTTGTTACCCGCGCCCCCGATTCCAACAACTTTTATGTTCGCTTTTCTTGCCTCAAGAAGTTTTCTCAAATCCTCATCATCCTGGCTCGCTCTTCCAGATTTTTCTGGCTTGTCATATCCTTTTTCTGAAGGGGTTGGTCTTGACGCGATAAAAATCACCAAATATAGTTTGATATCATCGTGATTTTTATGCGCATCGAAATCTTTTGGATTTCGCTTGTGCGATAGAAATCACTTACAAAATTTTCTCCAGCCGTCTTATAAACATTTGCGAGAAATTATA
>CAZROS010000105.1:0-2627 GCA_964601825.1 uncultured archaeon
AGCAAATTTCTCGGAATCCTTTACAGGATAGCGGGCTGTGTCATAAAAATAATTTCTGAATCCTGCAACAAGCTCAGAAAGCTTTTCATTCGCGCGCCCCAGATATTCAATGATTTTCATGCTTGCGAACAAAGCATTGTCCGCGCCGTTCAGCTCGCGGAAATAATAATGGCCGGAAATTTCTCCTCCTATTTCCGCGCCGCCATCCAAAAGTTTTGCTGGTATGTAAGATCTGCCAACGCGGCAGGCTATTGGAATTCCGCCGGAAGAGCTTATGCTATCCAGAACAGTTTGAGAGGTTAGGGCATCGTAAACTATTTTTACTTTCGGATTTTCAGCAGCCGCGTTTTTTACAAGCAAAGAGAAAACAAATTTCGGGTCAATAAAATTTCCTTTTTCATCAATAACAGCCAAGCGGTCTCCATCTCCATCATAGGCAAAGCCCGCGTCTGCTTTTTCTTCCAAAACTTTTTTTCTCAGCAATTCAATATTGTGCGGCTTTGAAGGGTCTGGCCCGTCTGCGGAAAAATCTCCGCTGAGCCCGCAGCGCATTTCTAAAACTTCCGCTCCCAAAGCGCGCAGAGCCTCTGGCGCGAATTTCCCATCACAGCCGTTCATGCAGTCAACAATAATTTTAAATTTCTTTTTTAATTTTATTTTTGAAGTTATGTGGCTGATGTAATTTTTGTCAGCATCAAGAGTTTGCAGTGAGCCTTTTCCAGAGGCAAATTTTTCTTTTGCCACAAGCGCTTCAACTATTCCAATTCCAGTTTCATAGTTTAATGAAACTCCACCCTTATCAAAAAGTTTTATCCCGTTGTATTCTGGCGGATTGTGCGAGGCTGTAATCATAATTCCCGCGTCCATTCCAAAGTTTGTGATTACGAACATTGTTGCTGGTGTTGACAAAATTCCTGCGTCAAAAACTTCTGCGCCGGTTGAAAGCAGACCTTCCACAACAGCTTTCTTTAGCGAAGGCGAACTTTTTCTAACATCAGCAGCAACTAAAATTTTTCCTGATTTGAAAGTTCCAAAAGCTTGGGCAATTTTTTTTACAATCTCTTCGTTCAGCTCGCTTGGGTAAACTCCGCGTATGTCATAAGCTTTGAAAATTCCTGCCATAATTATTTCAACTCCTCCATCTTCTCTTCAATCTTCATAATATCCTCAATCGTCCCAAAATCAAACCAATATCCATTGAGCTTGTGGACTTTGACTTTTTCGCTTTGAGCCAGAGCATTTACAGCATCCGGCAGTTTCATATTTCCATCTCCGGAAATCTTTTCAATAGCAGAAAAAATCTTTGGCGTGAAAAAATACGCGCCAGCGTTTATCAGATTGCTTTGAGCTGCTGCGGGCTTTTCAATAATTTCTTTCAGGATTCCGTTTTCATGAATTATAACGCCATATTCTTCAGGAGTTTCATGCTCAGTTGCTGCAATGCAGTTCCCGCCGGAATTTAAAATTTCTTTCAGGTCCGCAGGCGAGTAAAGGTTGTCGCCCATGACAACCAAAAAGTTTTCGTTTCCGGAAAAATCCTTCGCAAGCGAAACCGCATGAGCTGTTCCCTTTGGCTCAGGCTGCTCAATAAAAGTTATGTTCTTGAAGCCTTCCTTGAAAATGAAATCTTTTATTTTTTCTTTTTTCCAGCCAACAACAATTCCAATTTCATTTGAGCCCGCGAGCTGCAAGTTTGTGATTATGTTCCACAAAAATGGCTTCCTGCCTACTGCTATCAAACTTTTCGGAATATTTTCTGTTAGCGGCATAGCGCCCGCGCCTCTGCCTGCTGCAAGGATTAGGGATTTCATTTTTATCTAATCTCCTTTAAGATTTTTCCGTTCTGCAAAAATTCAGGAATAGAATTATGGACTTCATCTGCAAATGAAAAGTCAGCGCCATTCAAATGTGGATTGGAAACAACAACGCAATAAAGCCCGGCTTCTTTTGCGGCGCGCGCTCCTGTTGGGGAGTCCTCGAGAGCAAAACAGTCTTGGGGTGTTAAACCCACCATTTCAATTGCTCTAAGATATGCTGACGCTTTGCTTCCAGTTTCATCAACGGAAACAGATGCAAGGAAATATTTTTTTATTCCGCACACATCTAAAATTCTATCGATTAAAACTCTGGGAGAAGTTGAAGCCAAAGAAATTTTTATTTGATTTCTTTTCATTGATTTCAAAAGTTCCAAGTAACCATCATTTAATCTAATTTCAGTTCTAACAGCACTGATAACATTTCTTCTTACAGAAGCAGTTATTTCTTCTATGCTTAATGGAATTCCATACTCACTCCTGAAAAAATTTGCCTCTTCTTGAGGAGGTCTTCCAATAAATCTTTGGTAAATCTCTCTTGAAAGTTCCGCTCCATATTGAGCTAAAAATCTTCTCGCGCCCTCATACCATGCAGCTTCTGTGTCTGCAACAACCCCGTCCATATCTGAAACAAAACCTTTGAATTTCATATTATTTCACCGTGACACTTTTAGCGAGATTTCGCGGTTTGTCTGGATCGCAGCCGCGCAAAATTGCGAGCTGGTATCCAAGAATCTGCATTGGAATTGTCTGCACAACTGAATTAAAAATTCCTGCGTCCCAGACTTTTATCCAGTAATCAAAGAGCTCATT
>CAZROS010000106.1:0-2596 GCA_964601825.1 uncultured archaeon
TAAAAACTCCAATCATTGAGCCTAAATTGGAAAATGCGGCAACAAGCAAAATTTTCGTAACTCTGTTTGTGAAAAAATCTCCAATGCTTTTGAGCTCGCGCAGGCTTTCAAAATCTTTTACTTTTGGTGCGTTTAATTTTGCTTCAGCCAGCGCGGCAAACCAGCCCGAGGCGAGCGCAGGATGAATTGTTGTAATGGGCGCGGCAACAAAAGCTGTTAGAGCTGAAAGAATATGACCGCGCGCCAACAGAACAGCAATTGCAGAAAGCCCACCTGTAACTAAAATCCAAGTAGCGCCCGCGCGCAAAATTATTTCCGGGCCTTTCAAATAAAATCCATAAGCCAAAATCGCGACAAGCAAAATCGGAATCGCCCACGCAAAATATTTTCCAAAAGATTTTTTCTCTGGTATGGTTTCTAAATTGTGAGCTGCAGTAATGTTTTGATTTTTCAAATTTTTCTTGATTCCCTCCAAATGCCCTGCTCCCACAACTGCAACAATTTTTTTCGCTGGCGAGGCAAGAATTTTCTGCGCTATATATTCATCGCGCTCATCAATTAAAACTTTTTTCACTGTTGGCGCGCTTTTGGAAAGCTCGCTCATAACCTCGCTCAGCAAATCCTTTTTCTTCAATTCCTCAATTTGCTCTTTTGTAATTTTCTCGTCAGCAAAAAATCCCTCAATTACAGAATATCCGAGCTTTGCTTTTTCTTTTATTCCCATGGAAGCAAGCGCGCGCTTCATTGTGATTTTTATATCACGGTCCAAAAGCTCAACAGGGATTTTTTTCTCCTCTGCAGCGGAAACAGCGGCAAGCATTTCGCTGCCAGGCTGAACTCCAACGCCCTCGCCAAATTTCTTCTGCATATTTGAAAGCATTAGATTTACTAAAAACAAATGCGACTTTCCGGTTTTCAGAATTTCCTCAACATTTGTTTCTCGCCACTTGCTTCCGGATTTTAATTGCTCCAATCTCTGGCTGTCAAGCTCAACTCCAACTGCATCTGGATTTTCTTCTTCAATTGTTTTTTTCACAAGCTCAATGCTTTCGCTGGAGATGTGGGCTGTGCCGACGAGGATTATTTGTTTGTTGGCTATTTGTAATCTGTCTATCATTATAATTTCTTTAACCTAAAGAAATAAAAAGCTAAGCGGAGAAAGAATCTCTATATTTTTCAGGAGGTAAAAGCGGAGAGGCGACGACTCCGTAGTCTGGCTTTTTTTGAGTTTCTGCTAAATCTGCTTTTGCTCTTTCAAGCGCCCAAGCAGAGCGCGATCTCAAATTTATTTTGCCATTATTTTTTACAGTGGCGGTAACTTTGAACAATAGAAGATATCTTCTTTCAAATGTTCTCGGAAGATCAAAACCGCTTTCTACAAATTCTTTGTCACGTTTTTCCTCGTAACCTGCTCCTGTGAGAAGCATTTTAGAAGCCAGCCTTGCTGCAATCTCTCCATCTTTTCTCTGCTCTCTCAAACCATCGTAAACTGCTTTCTTTATTTCAGATGTCATTTAAATCAGAAAATGTATGTAGCGAAACTTTATAAATCTTATAGCTCCCGCTAACCAAAAAAATTCTGCGGCCGATGTAGTTAGCGTTCTATGTGTAAATGCACGAATATAATGTTTCATCAGCGCTAACCGATGAAAATTAATTAGGAGGTGATCCAGCCCCACCTTCCGGTTACCCAGCTAACAGGCCTTTAATCCTTTCTAACCTCAGTTTCTTTTCTGGGTGCAACGAGCCTATCCTATTGCAAAAATTAATTATTCCTTTTTTGTTTGTTATTGTGAATCTCCAAACCGGGCCGTTTTTCTTTAGTTCGGACACTCTAACTTTTCCGCATTTTATCTTAAAGGTTTTCTCAATCATTCGCTTCAATTCAACAAGAGATTTTTTGTCTTTCTGGGTAAACTTTAAATAAATCTTTTTATTTTTTGAAGGCTGTTTCGGGCAGCCTCCATCAGTATCCCAGAAAGCCATTATGTAAAATCTTTGTTCTTCCGAAGAAGAAGGTTTTAGATTTTGCAGCTGGCTGAGTTCATGCCACAATTTTTTATTGCTAATTGTGATATGCCAACAAGGCCAATTTCTATTGTCAAAGTAAATGCAATTTTCTTTAAAACTTTGATTGAAGCTTTTGTTAAGCAAAGGCAAAACCACTTCGCTTAACCATTCACGAGATTTCTGAAAAAACTTCACATTCCATTGCGTCGTAAGACAACCATCTCTCAAAGCCCCTTTGAGATAAAATGTTTTTGGATTAGGCATTTGCACCGCAGATAATTTCTGTCTGTTGTTAAAAAGGTAAGCACCTGATAACTTTAGGGCTACCTTTTCATCACGCGCCAGACTGTTCAAAATTATTTTCTAGTCTCTCTTCTCACCTCGGTGAGGAAATATTCGAAGAATTCCAAATGCTCGCATGCAGAGTAAACTCGTGCATGCTCGCTAACTAACATGTGAAAAGAAAAATCGATGCCAAAATTTTTGGCAACTATTTTTTCCCAACACATGATTTAGGGGAAGTTCTTCATTTTCCCTCGCCTTGTCTGCAATCATTGAGACAAAATTTCTGGCCACGCTGTTATGA
>CAZROS010000107.1:0-2588 GCA_964601825.1 uncultured archaeon
TTGTTTCATGCTCAAACACAACAGACTATCAGGCGCGGCGCTTGGGAATAAAATTCCGCGAGAAAGCAGGAGCTGCTCCTGCGGGCTTTGCGCACATTCTGAACAGCACGCTTGTGGCAACTGGCAGAACTCTTGCCTGCATTGCTGAAAATTTCCAGCGCGCGGACGGAACAATTGAAGTTCCAAAAGTTTTGCAGAAATATATTGGGCAGAAAATTTTGGGCGGGAAAGAAAAATAATTTTACATTTACGCTCGCGCTCAGAGTAAACTCATGAGCGCTCGCTTTGCTCAATGCTGGCGCAAGATATAAAAAATATTTTGCGCGCCAGCATTTCGCAGTCATTGTGTGTTGAGAAAATATATTTACAAAAAATGGCGAGTCGAATCATTTTCAATACATAATTTTAGGCAAGCTCTTCATTTTCTGAATTTTTTTCACTCTCTCGCCCGTGAAAAATATTTTTCTAAATCTATTCCGCAAAACCACAAAGCTTAAATAGGTTGGCAGCATAAAAATTTTATGTCCCACATACACTGCCCCTCGTGCAAAACTTTTTTGGTTGAGGGAGAAACAGTAAAGCAGAATGACGGAGCTGAAATCATTGAGCTTTTCTGCACGCATTGCATGGGCAGGTTCGCTGATGTGCTGATTCCGAATGAATTATTTCTTGGAGCGGAGACGGAGCTGAATTAGAAAAGTTTTTATAAATACATCTCCCAATTCTTCTTTAGATTCGCATGACAACCATAATCATTGCAGAAAAGCCAGATGCAGCCCAGCATATTTCCGAGGCTCTCGCACAGAAAAATCTGAAAAAGAAAACTTCTGACCAAGGAGTGCCATGGTGGGAGTTTGAAAGAGATGGGAAAAAATTTATCACAGTTGCGGCCGTCGGCCATCTCTTTGGATTGAAGCAAAAGAAAGGCATGCGCGATTATCCGATTTTTGATGTTGAATGGGTGCCGAATTTTTCCGCAAACAAGAAAGCATTATTCTCAAAAAAATATTTTGAGCTTATTGAAAAATTCAAAACCGCCGGCGATGATTTTGTGATTGCCTGCGACTATGATAATGAAGGAACGGTTATAGGCTACAATATTCTGAAATTTATTTTTGGAAAAGAGGAAGCAAAGAGAATGAAGTTCTCCACGCTCACAAAGCAGGATTTGGTAAAATCTTTTCAGGAAATAATGCCAAAGCTTGACACGCAAAATCTTGAGTGCGGCTACACGAGGCATATTGTGGATTTCTATTATGGAATAAACATTTCGCGCGGGCTTATGGAGGCAATAAAAAAAGCAGCCCCAAGATTTATGATTCTTTCTGCTGGCCGCGTGCAAGGCCCGGTGCTAACAATGCTTTCTGAAAGGGAAAAACAAATTCTTGCTTTCAAGCCAACTCCATTCTGGCAGTTGCAGGCTTTGCTTCTCTTGGATGGAAAGGAAACTTTTGCAGAGCACTTGACTGATAAATTTTGGAAAAAGCCTGAAGCTGAAAATGCTTTGAAAAATTCCCAAGCGAAAAATGGAATTGTGGATTCTGTTGAGAAAAAAGAGCACTTTGAAAATCCTCCAGTTCCTTTCAACATCACAAGTCTGCAAACAGAATCCTACAAACTTTTCGGCTACTCCCCGCAGATGACAATGCAGATTGCGCAGTCTCTCTACACTACCGCTTTCATTTCCTATCCGCGCACAAGCTCTGAAAAACTCCCTCCGCAAATTGGCTACCGCGAAACTTTAGAGGCTGTTGGAAAAATTCCGAAATACAAAAAACTTGTCCAGAAACTTTTGGCTTTGCCAGCGCTCAAGCCAACTGAAGGAAAGCGCGATGACCCGGCACACGAAGCAATCCACCCAACTGTTCAACCTCCTGACTTGGAAAAACTAAAAGGCCCGCAGAAAAATATTTATGATTTGGTGGCGCGCAGATTTTTCGCAATTTTTGGCGAGCCTGCTTTGCGCGAGGGAATGAAGATTATTTTCAATATTGGAAAAGAAAAATACAAAGTTTTGGGGCGCAGAACTCTGAAGCCCGGCTGGATAGAATTCTATGGGCCGCTTGCGAAATTTGATGAGACTGCTTTGCCTGAATTAAAAAAAGGAGATTCAGTTCCTGTGAAGAAAATTGAGATGCTTGACAAGGAAACCCAGCCTCCGAGCAGGTGGTCGCAGGCCTCTGTGATAAAAGAAATGGAAAAGCGCGGCTTGGGAACAAGGGCAACGCGCTCTGCAATTTTGCAAACCCTCTACGACAGGAAATATGTTTCTGACAAATCAATTCGCGTGACAGACTTGGGAATGAAAATTGCAGGCACTCTGAAAGAATTTGTTCCGGATTTTGTGGATGAGAAAATGACGCGCGAGCTTGAGGCAGACATGGAAAAAATTCTCTCAGGAAAATCCGAGCAGAAGAAAATTGTTGATGCTGCCAAAAAACATGTAATAAAAATCTGCGAGGAGCTGAAAGAGAATGAAGATAAGATTGGAAAAAATTTAGGCTCTGCAATAATTGCAACGCAGGAGGATGCCAACACTTTGGGCCCGTGCCCGAAATGCGAGGGAGGAACTTTGAAAGTTCTTTTTA
>CAZROS010000108.1:0-2572 GCA_964601825.1 uncultured archaeon
TTTTGGAAGAGCCGTATGAAACAACAACAGGCTCGCGCTCCGGAGAAGTCACAATTTATCTTATCGGCGACATGACAACTCCGGAAATGCAAAGGAAAACTGATCCGGGAAACAGATTGAAAATTTCCGGAATTGTAACAGAGCTGAGAAAAATTATCAAGGGCTCAATGAAGCGCCAGCTGGATATTTTTATAGAAGCGAACCACGCAGAGTCTGCGGATATTGAATGGGACGAGGTTACAATTTCAGACGAGGACAAGAAAAAAATTTTAGATCTTAGCCAAAGGCCGGATGTTTATGAAAAACTTGTCGGCTCAATCGCCCCTTCAATTTTCGGACTGAAAGAAGTCAAGGAGGCAATTCTTCTGCAAATGTTCAGCGGGGTCCAGCATGTTCTTCCTGACAAAACAAGAATCCGCGGGGACATTCACATTTTGCTTTTAGGGGACCCTAGTGTGGCTAAGTGTGTAGCAGGCGACACAGAAATAATTTTGAGCGATGGCTCTGTGCAGAGAATAGACAGCGCTGTTGAAGAGGTGCTGGCGAAAAACAAAAATAAAATCGATGACGGATTTTTTGGCCAGGCGAATCACAATTTGCTTTCGCTTTCCTGCACAGGCTCTGTGGATAAAAGCAAAGCAACAATTTTCTGGAAAAGGAAATCGCCAGATTTTCTCTATAAAATAGAAACAGCAACAGGAAGAAAAATTACTGCGACGCCGACACACCCAATATTTGTTTGTGAAAATGGCTGCGTTGAGCGAAAGCCTGCTGAAGTTTTGAAAGCCGGAGAATTTTTGGCTGTGCCACGCAGGCTGAATATTTTAGGCGGCCAGCAGAAAATTTCTGTCGTCATTAGGAAGAGCCGCGCTAACAATGCTGTAAGAATAAAAATCCCCGAGAAAACATCTCCAGAACTGATGAGATTCTTGGGATATGTTTTATCAGAAGGCTACAGCCAGAAGCGCGGAGAGAGCTGCACGATTTCTTTCACGAATAATTCTGACAAGCTTATAGAAGATTTTTCAATTTGCGCGAAAAATATTTTTAACGTGCCTGTTTATTCAAGGAAATCGCATGAAGGAAAATCTGCAAAAGAGGTTTATTCAACTGCTTCAGAGCTTTACAGCTTTTTGGAACAGCTTTCTCCTGCTGTTGTAAAGCGCTCTGCTGGAAAGGAAATTCCAGATTTGGTTTTCAAATGCAGCGATGAAGAGGTGAAAAATTTATTGCGAGCTTTTTTTGACGGCGAGGCTTCTGTGTATAGGGATGGTATTTGCGTTTCATCAGCGAGCGAGAAAATGCTCCGCCAGATAAAAACTCTCTTGCTAAGGTTTGAAATAATTTCATACTTGCACCCCACAAAAGTAAAAGGCAAAACTTACTGGAGGCTTTTCATAACAGGCCCATTTGCAAAAACTTATGGAGAGAAAATCGGCTTTAGTTTGGAATACAAGCAGGAGGGGCTGGATAAAATAAAGCCGCGTAAGGGGCATTATACCAACACTGATGTTATTCCAAATTTAAGCAAAGTTTTGCTTTCAACAAGAAAAAAGCTGTTGATGAGCCAGTTCGATTTCGAAATACCGCGCTCTACCTATCAGCACTTTGAGCGCGGCGACAGAAATCCGTCCCGCGCTTCTCTGCAAAAAATTTCCAGAGCTTTCATAAAGAAGTTTAATAAAATTGGAATAGAAAACAAAAATCTTGCTGTGAAAATCCGTGGGCTCGAAATGCTGGCTGGTTCAGAAATTTTCTGGGATAGGATTTCAAAAATAGAGAAAATAAAATCCAATGTAAATTGGGTTTATGATTTGCAGATAGAGGGAGTTCACAATTTTGTGGCGAACAATTTTTTCGTCCACAATTCCCAGCTTCTGAAATTAACAAGCGCAACAATTCCGCGCGGAAAATATGCGAGCGGCGGCGGAGTTACAGGAACTGGTTTGACCGCAACTGTTTTCAAAGATGAGGAGCTCGGAGATTGGGTTTTAGAAGCTGGCGCGCTTGTGCTAGCAAACAAAAGCTTGATGGCAATTGACGAGTTCGATAAAATTGATAAAGAGGATTTGTCTCGCCTTCACGAGGCATTGGAGCAGCAAAGTTTTCCATATTCTTTCAAAATCAAAATAAACAATGCAGATGTTCCTATCGGCGAATTTGTTGAGACTTTGATGAAAAGATATTCAGAGAAAATAATTCAAGGAAAAGACTGCCTGATTCTGCCGACAGAGAATCTGGACGCGCAAATTTTCACAACAGATTTTGAAAAAATTTATCCTATAAAAATAAACAGAGTGAGCAAGCATACTGCCCCCAAAACTCTTGTGAAATTTAAAATGCAGAACGGCCGCGAGTTTTCTGTTACACCCGAGCATCCGTGCTGGGTTGTGAGGAATGGAAAAATTACAGCAGTTCCTGCTGAAAAAATTTCTGCCGGAGAATTTTTTCCAATACCAGAAGAAATTCCATTTTATGGAGAGGAGCAAAAATTTGACTTGAAAATTTCGGCTGCTGCGAATTCAAAGCCGATAAATATTCCTCAGCACAATTCTCCGGAATTCTGCAGGTT
>CAZROS010000109.1:0-2454 GCA_964601825.1 uncultured archaeon
GAAGATTTCAGAAAAAATATAGAATCTGCGCCGGCATTTGTTCTTGCTATGGAAAAAATAATTTCAGAGACAACTGCGGGTGAGATTGCTGAGGCAAGAAAAAAGCTTGTGAAAATTTTGGCTTAGGAAAATTGCTTGCTGTTTTCGGGGCTGTGATGTTTTCGCCGGCTGTTGTTGCGTTTAAGAGAATTGGATAGAAAAATTTTTGCGCCTACGAAATAAAGCCATCAGGGAATAAAATAATTTTTAATTCTTGATCTTCAAAATCTGGAACTCCGGCGCTGTGATTCGAATTTCTCAGAAATTCCTGATGCAAATAATCAACACGAGCAGTAATTTCAGTGCCTTCAGGAGTTTCTCTTTGGGCAGAAACTTTCAGAGGATAAAGATGGCCGCCTTCCGGCATTATAGGCGAAACTTTTCTTGCGACTCTTGCAGAACTTCTGCTGTTTGAAAATGGCATCGCGCCACGGTCACGCCTGCTGATGTAAACTTCTCCAACCGCATCTGTAAATTTTTCGCCGTAGGGGTGCACATAACTTCGCTTGTCAACAGTTTTGAACATTACACCAAATTTGCCAACATATCTCGCTGATGATATTTGTCGCTGTGGCATGAAAATTAATAGAGGCAAAAGCTTAAATGCTTATCTCGTGTTTGGAAATTTACGCGAAGCTTGAAACTTTATAAACCTTCACCCCAAATCAAGTTCTGTGATTATGTGGGAGCATCAAAAGCAGATGAAATGATTGAAAAGAAAATGAAAGAGCAGTCCGGAAAAAAGCCGGCAGGCTCGGGCGCGCCCACTCAGGTAAAGAGAAAGCAGATTGAGGGCGTGCGCGGAATTGTTAGATTGGCCGATTCTGATTTGGACGGGACAAAAAAAATAAAATCCGCGCTCCCGAAAATAAAAGGAGTTGGCCCATCGCTTGCGGTTGCTCTTGCCCGCGCGCTGAATATTAATGAAACCGCTTATCTGGGAAGCTTAACAGATGAACAAATTTCCAGTTTGGAAAAAGCAATTTTAAATCCTGCTTCAGTTGGGATTCCAAAATTCATGCTTGATAGAATTGCAGATCCGTTTCTCGGCGGGGACAGGCATTTAATTTCCTCTGACTTGAGTTTCACAAAAAAATCTGACATTGACTTTATGAAAAAAATGCACATGTGGAAAGGGCTAAGGCATGAGCAGGGCCAGCCAGTGCGCGGGCAAAGAACGCGTGGAAATTTCCGAACAGGAAAAGCAATGGGAGTTGCAAAAACAAAACTCGCGCCGGCAAAAGCTGCGCCCGCAGGAGCGCCTGCAGCAGGAGCAGCGCCGGCAGTCGGGGCAAAACCCGGAGCGCCAGCACCAGCAGGAGCAAAGCCAGCAGCAGCTCCAGCAGGAAAAGCGCCAGCTCCAACAGGAAAGCCAGCGGCAAAGCCAGAGGAAAAGAAAAAATAAACCGCCTTTTCTTTTCTCAATGAGAAAAGAAAATGTAGGCTACCAAAAGAAAAGAGATATTATCAAATCAAAATAAAATCGTGACCAATTATGAAATATCAAAAAAGAAAATATTCAATGCCGCTGCGCCCGTGGGACAAGGGAAGAATTGAGGCTGAAAGAAAAATTTTGGCCGAATACGGATTGAGAAGGAAAAAAGAAATTTGGAAAGCGCAGGCGATTGCAGCAGGCTGGCGCGAGCGCGCGCGATTTTTAGCTGCGCACCACAATGCTGAAGAGGAAAAAAAGTTAATTGACAAGGTTCATTCTTTTGGTTTAATATCCAAGAGCGCAACGCTGGACAATATCCTCGCGCTCACGCTTGAAAAAATTTTAGAAAGAAGATTGCAGACTTTAGTCACGAAAAAAGGAATCGGGCGCACGCCTAAACATGCGCGCCAATTAATTGTGCACGGGCATGTTGCACTTGATGGAAGAAGAATAAAATGGCCGAGCGCGCTTATACCAACTGATGTTGAAGGAAAAATTTCTGTTTATAAAAAAATTGAGAAAGTGAAAGTTGAAAAGCCTGCTGCTGCTCCAGCCGCGCCGGAGGAGAAAAAATAATTTGTGATTTTTATGGATTATCAAAATAATTTCAGAAACAACAGGCGCGGGCAATGGGAATATCTCGCTCTTGCTGGCTTGATTATTGCAGGAGCTGTATATGCCTATTACAATTTGCGCGCGGGAATAAATTTATTCAGGTCATGGAGAGAAAAATAATTTTGTGATTTTTTATGCCAGAAAGAAATTATAGTTTCAGAAGAAACAGATGGGGGTGCGGTGGAAATGGGTGGTTTAGGATATGGTATAGTTTTGGCGGCAACATTTTACGCTTATACGAGAATGGGACTTTTTGGAGAAAGAATGCGAAAACTTTTTGGTGGAAAGTTTAATTACGAAAAAAATAATTCATGATTTTTATGGACAACCGAGACCAACCAAAGCGCTGGGGGATTGCGAATATT
>CAZROS010000110.1:0-2444 GCA_964601825.1 uncultured archaeon
TCTTCCAATCTTGGATTAGAAGGTTCGCCTAATCATCAAGCGCTCTATTTGCTTAACCAAATTGATTTCCAAGCTGAGCTACGGGCGCACAATTCTAATAGAAGAACATAACTTATAAATTTGGATTTACAAGAGTTTTCGTGAGTTAATGGACTTTAAAAAAATAGAAAAAAAGTGGCAGGCTGCATGGGAGAAGAAGAAAATTTTTGAGGCCAGCGAGAAATCAAAAAAGAAAAAATTTTACTGCCTTGAAATGTTTCCATATCCGTCTGGCTCGGGCCTGCATATGGGCCACACAAAAAATTATGTGATTGGAGATATTTTCGCGCGGTTCAAAAGAATGAAAGGCTTCAATGTTCTTTACCCAATGGGCTATGATGCTTTTGGCTTGCCTGCTGAAAATGCCGCAATAAAAGCCGGAGTTGATCCGGAAAAATACACAAAAGATATTATTGCGAATTTTGTAAAGCAGCAGAAAGCAATTGGGCTCAGCTACGACTGGTCGAGAATGCTTGCGACTTGCAATCTTGAATATTACAAATGGAATCAGTTTTTCTTTTTGAAATTTTTCGAGAAAGGCTTGGTCTATAGAAAAAAAGCTGCTGTGAATTGGTGCCCGAAATGCCAAACTGTTTTGGCGAACGAGCAGGTTCAGGGCGGAGTTTGCTGGAGGCACAATGAAACGCAGGTTGAAATAAAACAGCTTGAGCAGTGGTTTGTAAAAACAACAAATTACGCGGATGAGCTGCTTGAGGGAATAAAAGAATTGCAGTGGCCTGAAAGAATAAAAATTATGCAGGAGAATTGGATTGGAAAAAGCCGCGGGACTGAAATTCTTTTTGATATCAATGGGAAAAAATGGCCAATATTCACAACAAGGCCTGACACAATTTTTGGAGTTACCTTCATGGTTGTCTCTAGCCAGCATCCGCGGCTTATGGAGCTTACAACTCCTAGCCAGAAAAAATCAGTGGAAGGGTTTTTGAAAAAAATAAAATCAACAAGCGAAAAGGAAGCAGAAGAGCTGAACAAAGAAGGGGCATTTACAGGAAGCTATGCGATAAATCCCGCAACCAGAGAGAAAATTCCCATCTATGCTGGAAATTTTGTGATTGCTGATTACGGCTCTGGAATGGTTATGGCTGTGCCTGCCCATGATCAGAGAGATTTTGAATTTGCGAAGAAATATGGAATTCCTATTAAAATTGTAATTCAACCAAAAGAAAAAAAATTGAGCGAGCCGCTGGAAAAAGCTTTTGTTGATGATGGGATTCTTGCAGATTCAAAAGAATTTAGCGGCATGGAAAATAAAAAAGCGATTGAGGAAATCACAAAATATTTGGAAAGCAGAAATCTTGGAAAAAGAACTGTAAATTACAAACTGCGCGACTGGCTGATTTCGCGCCAGAGATATTGGGGAACTCCTATTCCAATAATTTATTGCGAGAGTTGCGGAATTGTTCCTGTGCCTGAAAAAGATTTGCCGATTCTCCTGCCGAAGGATGTGAAATTCGGGAGCGGAAATCCTTTGCTCACAAGCGAGAAATTTGTGAAAACAAAATGCCCGAAATGCAAAAGGCCTGCGAAAAGAGAAACCGACACAATGGACACTTTCTTTGACAGCAGCTGGTATTTTTTGAGATACTGCGACAGCAAAAATTCAAAAGTTCCGTTTGAAAAGAAAAAAGCAGAATACTGGATGCCGGTTGACCAATATATTGGCGGCGCAGAGCACGCGTGCATGCATTTAATTTACGCGAGATTTTTCACAAAAGTTTTGCGGGATATGGGAATGCTGAAGTTTGGAGAGCCGTTTCCGAAATTGTTCAATCAGGGCATGCTACATAAAGACGGGCAGAAAATGAGCAAGAGCTTTGGAAATGTTGTTGACCCTGATGAAGTTTCGAAAAAATACGGAATTGACGCAGCAAGATTTTTCCTAATGTTTGCGGCCGCGCCTGACAGGGACACTGAATGGACCGAGGATGGAATTGAAAATGGCAGCCGCGTTGTGAGCAAATTAATTTCCCTTGGAGAGAAAAAATTCGGCAAGGATGATTTGAAGCTTCTCAACAAATTGCATAGAGCAATAGTTTTTGTTGAGGAAAATTTGGAAAAGTTCCAATACAATTTTGCTTTGGTAAAGCTGAGTGAGCTTATTGGCAGATTTGAAAAAACAGAATACAGCAAAAAATCTTTTGAAACTTTGCTTCTGCTATTCAGCCCTTTCATGCCGCATATTTGCGAGGAGCTTTGGCATAAGATTGGAAACAAGAGTTTTATTTCTGAAGAAAGCTGGCCTGTAGCTGAGAAGAAATTTATCAGTGATGAGCTTGAGCAGAGAGAGAAATCTCTTGAAAAAACAATAGAGGATGTTAGGCATATTCTGAAAATTGTTGGGAAGCCTGTGAAAAAGATTTACATTTATGCAATACCAAAAGAAG
>CAZROS010000111.1:0-2434 GCA_964601825.1 uncultured archaeon
AGCAAAGGAGACCACGCGATAAAAGTTTTTCTTTCTTTTAGAATCACAACTAATGGCATCATTTTCTCAACATCAGTTTCTGAGTGTAGCATAAATAAATTAGCTTCTAGAAGTTTATAAAGATTTTGCAATGCAAAATCTGTTTCTTTTTCCTTTCTCATATCTCCCATGCCCGCCCGTCGCATATCTTATTTTTAAAGTTTTTTTAAATAGAGCAATCAAAACTTCTCCATGCACCACACACCTTACCACAGCATTCATCGCCATCTTCGCAAGCACGCAAAGCACTATCTGCGCTTCATTGCGTTCTTTGTTTTCCTTGTGGTTTTCAGCGTTGTTGAAGACTTGGTTGCTGTGACAACAATAGGCGTGAAGTTTGACTTGCAGCTTTTCAGCCACATTGTTATTCTTGCGCTGATTTTTACAGCAATTGCCCACAAAACAGAAAAGCTTTTTGAAAAGGAAGCAGAAAGGGTTGAGGAGTTTGTGGAAATTGAAGAGCCTAAAATAAAAAAAGCAATCAAGAAAGAAAAGAAATTTTTGAGGAAGATTGAGAAAAAACTTTAGCGCGCGCCCGCCGCTTCCCTTTCAATCCTTTCCTTCTCCTTTATCGCAACAGAATTCTGCCCATCATTGTTGTAAGCAGCGGCAATTTCATCTGCCAAAGTCTGCGCCATTTTTTTGTGGCCGTTGTGTTTTTTCTGGTAGGCGGCTTGAGTTATCAATCGCAAAGCCAAATCAACTCGGCGCTGCGGCGAAGCGATAACAGCTTTTCGCGCCATTATCCCGCCGACTTGATAAGAAGTAATTTCCTCCCGCAAAGCAGAATTTTCAATTGCGCGCACAAGAACTTCAACTGGATTTTTTTTCGTGCGCTCTTCAATTCTTTCGAAAGCCTCTTTAATAATTTTAAAAGCTGTTTCAGTTTTTCCAGTTTCTTTTCCTGTTGTCAAAAGATTTTTCTTTCCTCGGTGCCCCGGAACAAACAAATGATTAGCCAGCCGCTCAACAATATTCATGTGCGACTTGTGGAATTGCTTTTTCGCCGAGCGCCCGTGCGAGCGCGGGACAATCTGCGGCCGCAAATTTATGTAGCCGACTAGGCCTTTTTCATTCACGGAAATTCCCGTTGTGCTCCAGCGATTGAATAATTTTATTTCTGGCATGATTTTCACTTTAGGGATTAAAGAATGTGAAGGTTTAAAAAGATTTTCTGTTCATAATAAACTCTTCCAGATTTTGTCATTATAATATTCAAAAATGATATATTTATTATTGTTGATTTATATCTGATCTATTAATTACAGAATCTTTTATTTCAATTCTTCGATTGTCAACATTGAAGACATTGAATACAACTGTTATGGAACGCATCACTTCTGTATCTAATTTTCGGGTATCTAGCTCAAAACTTTCATCTCCATTTTTATCTCTAACTACTCTTGTTTCACAGAATGCTTCTAAATATGGTCTACACGCTTCTGTTTCTCTATTTTTTTGTAGTCTGATTGAATCAGATTTATGATCCAAATGCGGTAAAACCTGCACAGACATTCCGGATGATTGTCGTCGCATATTCTCCTCAATACATTTTCTAAAATAATCATCATACATCTCACGAAGATAATTATTTAATTGTCGCCTGTCTATAGACAACGTATTTACGTCTTTAAAAATAATTTTACGATCTCCATCCACATTTTCTAATTCAAATGGAGGCTGAAGTGTTTCTTCTGCTGCTCTTAGAAAAGCGACTGGCGCATATTCTGTCATCCATCTATCACCATCAAAAATCTCGCCAGATCTTCTAGATTCCTCTACTACACCATAAGTTCCTTTTACTAACGCCTGTCTCCACAATTTTCTTAAAATATCATTATATGTTGATTCATCTCTGTGGTTACCTAGAACTTCAAACATTCTTTCGGCTTCTGTTCTAAATATTTGATATGCCTTTGTTGTAAATCGATCCGCCATTTTATCACATTAGAACTTATTTTACTTCCCGCCTGCTTTCTTCGCCTTCCCAGTTCTCAAACTTTCTAAAGGCACGCCATTTACTTTCACAACTTTCCATTTCACTCCCCACATGCTGCCCACTGATCCGCCTTGCGAGCCGCCCAAACCTTCAACCAAAACTTCATCGTGCTCGTTTATGTGGGCGATTGCTCCTGTCAATGGGGCAAATGCTGTAATCTCTTTTCCATTTTTCAAAAGCTGCACGCGAACTGCTTTTATAATTCCTGAATGCGGCTGCTTCTGCTCAATTCCTCTTTTGCCCAAAACAATTCCCTTTGCCTGCGGCGCTCCCTCCAAGGGATCTTTTCTTTCCTTGAGCTTGAGCGTGCGCGCGACAAATTTTGTTTTGTGCCAGCGCTTGCTTTTCCTTTGCTGCAAAACTTTTCTCCCGCCAAATTCACCCATAGGTATCACT
>CAZROS010000112.1:0-2428 GCA_964601825.1 uncultured archaeon
AACTGCGCAAGATAAGTCATAAAGATTTTTTGCGAGAGGGGATTTAAATAGGTTTGGGAATAATTGATTTGGATTATTATGAGTAGAAAACGGGGCGCACTGACTATAGAGTATCACGATGGAGGTCCGGTGTTTGTAATGGCGGCAAGTTTAGAAGATGTTTTCGATAAAATCAAAGAATATGAAAAAATCGAAGGATGGGAAAGAGGCAGCAAGCAACCAATTACGATAACTTACTCCGAAAGGCGGGGGATTCGGTTGAAAATAACAATAAGAAAATATGGAATGGTTCGTAAATAGTTGAAATAATTTTGAAACCAGATTTCATTTATTCAAAGCCTGCAAATATTCTCCAAGAGAACAAACATGATTGTTCCCAACCATGCAGCCATCGCACGCGGGCGCATCAATTATTTTTCCATCTTTTATCGGCTGCATTTTCATCCAATTGTTTCCGTTCTTTTTGCACAGCTCCTCAAAGGAAATATTTTCCTCGCTTGTGTCAATATTTTTCCCGTATGGATGAATTAATTTCCAGCCGCGAATAATATCCCCGGAGCGGAATTTCAAAGTGTAAGTTCCGGAGAAAGGTTTTGCAGTTCCATCCGCTAAAGTAAATTCAACAGAATAATCAACACTTGCTGTCAAACCATTGTTGCTCGCGAGTTTCAAGCCAGAAATTTTCACAGATTCAATTCCCTGCGCCTGCGTATAATTTTTGAAATCATCAAGCGTTGCCGCGTTCGGATCAATTTTCCTGAACCCGTCTGAAAAACTTGAATACATTGTTGCATAATCTTTTCTGCCCCAAGCCTCAAAATATTGCTGGACAACTTCATCGGGCTTTGGGAAACTGAAAGCTGCTACTGAGTTTTGCTCTGATGAAAAAAAAGCAAAGCCTGCGGTTTGTCCGCTCATAGCCTGCGAAACAACCAAGTAGCCAGCGAGCAGAAAAATTCCCGCAGAGAAAATCAGAATTTTATTCATAAAATCATTCGTATTTTATTTGAATATCATCCCCGTCTTTGATAATGTATTTTTCAAAATCAGAATTTTCCTTCCCGTTTACAAACATTTTTACAGACTTTCCACCAGCGTTGCAAAATTCAAAAATGCAATTTTTATTGAAAGTTTTGCCCCAGACTTGGAAAAAGTTTCCTAAATATAAGTCTTTTTCTGTTGGGGCGTGCATCATAACTTCCCAATGCAACTCTCCGCTATTATCATGGGTATGCATGTTTGCCATAGACATCATCGAATCATAGAACGGGCTGTTTGCATACTGCGAGCCGATTCCGATATTCGCAGGAATCTCCTGCTTCTTCCCACTAATAAAAATAGAAAGTTTCGGATGCCAATGAATTCCTTTATTGCCGCCGGATTGCTGCTCAGGCATAAAGATTTTCCCAGTTTCCAAATCTTTAACTGGCCCGATTATTTCTGGCGTTCTCATAATGTACCATCCATCGCTTTCTGTTGAGCCAACTCCATCCCATGCTGCTGTGAAATCGCTGTATAATTTTCCCTCTGGCGAAATAATAATTATCGGCGCTTTCTTTATTTTGTATTTTTCTATTAGAGTTTTCCCTTCATCCGAGCTCACATCAATTGTTTTCTCTTCTGCAAATGCAATTCCAAATCGCGCCAAAATATTTTTGTTCACAGACACATCATAGCACTCTGAACAGGATTTGTCTGTGAGCAAAATCAATTCTGCGAGCCCCAAAATTTTTCCAGAGGAAATTTCCCTATATGGGGCTTTGAACATTTCTGTTGCGAAAAATCCATTTGTTTCCTGCGATTTCAATTGGCTGAAAACCGGCGCGACTTCCTTGTATGCTTTTATTTCATCTGAAACAAGAACCGCCGGCGCTTTTGTTATGTTGAATTTTTTCGCCAGCTCTTTTCCTTCTGCAGAGTCCCACTCAACTTTTTTGTTTTCAACAATTGAAACTCCGTTGTGGCTGAGGTAATCAACAAAGCTTGAAAAGTCCGCGCATTTGCTGCAGCCCGCGTCTGTGATTTGCACAACTTTCACGCGGCCCATAACTTTATTTTCTTTCAAATCCAAAAACGGCGGCAGAACTTTTGTGTAAACTGCAGTGCCAGAATCAATTTTTCCGTTTGATTTGAAAAAGTTTTCTAGAGCCCCGCTCTTGTTTATCTCTCCTGTTATCACAAGAGCTGGCAGGGTTTCAATTCCAAAAGTTTCAATAAAATATTTTGCCTCTACACTATCCGAGGAAAGGCTGCTTTCAGAAGTTATGTTTACATTTTGCTTTTTCAAATCTGCCAAAAGATTTTTCGCATCAAAGCAGTCTGAGCAGCCAGTTGGTGTAAGCTCAACAACTTCCAAATTTGCTGGGCGCGCCAGCTCTTTTGCCGCGAGAATTTTCCCAGTGATTTTTCCCGAAACATCATTGAGCAG
>CAZROS010000113.1:0-2400 GCA_964601825.1 uncultured archaeon
GCTTCCATTCTTTTGTCGCCAAATTCTTTCAGCTCAATCACAACAAGCTCTTCATTCTCATCAAAAAGCCTCACAGCTTTCTGCGGCGAAAATCCTCTGCCAATCGCGCGCACGATTGAGCGCGCCTGCCAGACTCCAAATCCTTCTCCGGAAATCTGAACAGAGTTTCCATCAATGGAAATTTTCGCGCCAAGCTCAGCCTCAATTTTTTTCTGGAATTCTTTTGCAGCTTTCAAAACTCCAATTCTATCTTCGGGGACTAAAATTGCTGAAGTTGTTTCCTGCTCCATAGAAAAAATTCCCCGCTGAACTTTTATAAATCAATACAACAACCCCCAAGTCTGCAATCTATCCGAATCCCGATGCCACCGCACTCCGATATCAGTCCTATAAAACATATTCGGAATCATAATATTTTTTATTCTATTGTATGCCTGAGCGCGCGCCTCGTCCATTGTCGAGCCCGAGCCTGTGATTATCAAAGCATATCCAGAATTTCCAGCCAAAATCCAATCTCCATTCTCAATTTTTACATCACAAATGTGCACACCTTCAAAAATCGGTTTCTTGAAAATTATGTGCGCGCCCTCGGAATATTTTCTGAAAGCATCCGGGTCTTTGAAAGGAAACGGCGGAACCCCAATCACAACTCCAACTTGAAATCCTTTTTTGGTTCTCAAATTATAATTCTGCCCAGAGGCGATTGCGTGCAGAAATTCTCCCCAAGGGCTCAGAACTCCTTCCATTGCTATGCTGATGTGTGGAAATCCAAATCTCGCGGTCCACTCCAATGGATAAATTCCATTGCTGTTTGCAATGCAATTTATATCAATATATCCAACATAACCAGAAGCGGTTAGTTTTTCTTTTGCTTTAGCTAGCGTTCGCTTGAAAATCTCATTTGGCGGCGACCAGAACATTGAAGTGCCGAGCTCGCCCGTACTTGGCCCAATTTCGCCGGGAAAAAGTTTTTTATGTTCAAAATTTATATTGACAGGAAAAATAAAATCCTTGCCATTGAAAAAAGTACCAACAGCGATTTCAACTCCAGCAGCAAATTTCTGCAGCTGAAAAATTTTTATTTTCTTTGCCCAGTTTTTCTTATAGTGTTCTAAAACTTGCACAATATCTTTTCCATCCTCTTCCTGCCCGACAAACAAAAGCTCTTTTTCATTCTGGGCTTTGCCGCTCGGCTTCAAAACATACCTGCCGGGATTTTCTTTCACGAATTTTATTGCAGAATCAAAATTATCAAATGTCCAATTTGGAAGAATGTTTAGTCCAGCAGATTTCATTTCCTCCTGCCCGAAATCCCGGTCATCCTCAAGCTTGTCAGTGTAAACAGATCCGCCAACAACAAGCTTTCCTTGCTTTCGCAATTTATCCGCAACTGCTCCAAATCCAATATCATCATAGACAATAACATCTGCCCAGTCAACAAATTTTTCCCAGTCATCACATTTCTCAACAAAACCATCATTAACATCTTGCTGGTCTTTTTGCTGAATAAAATATTTCACTTCATTCCCTTCTTTCTTCACAGCCCAAGCCAAATCTCCTATCAGGCCCTCTATAGAAACAAAAAGAAATTTCTTTCCCGCAGGAATTTTCCCATTGTTTTTTTCCAAAGCCATACAAATATTTGTGCAGAGCTTGCTTAAATAATTTTTTCTTTGGAAGATTTTTTAATTTCTTCAAGAATTTTATCTTCCTCCAGCTCAACTCCGCGCTTCCTGAAAAAATTGCAAATATTTTTCACATCCCTCTGCAAAAATTCTTCCGCGTTCGGATGCGAAAGCAAAACTGCCTGCGAGAAATCTATAATCCACGGCTGCTCTTTCCACAAAAGAATATTGTATTCGCTCAGGTCCGCATGCACAAGCCCTGCTTTGTAAATTTTTTTCATTGAATCCAAAACAGCAAAGAAAACTTTTTGCGCATCAAAATCTTTTGTATCAGCAAGGCGCGGCGCAGGAGCAAAATCCTCTCCCAAAAATTCCTCAACCAAAACATTTCCTGCAAAAGCTTTTGGCTCTGGGCACAAAACTCCTGCCGCGGCCGCAACAGACAAATTTTTAAATTCCTTTTTGCACCAAGCATAAATAATTCTTTTCTTGTCATTTCCAATAGAAGCAAATCTCCTGTCCCCGCGCAAGTATGGCTGAATTCTTTTGAAGTTCAAGCTCTCAATCAAATAGATTTTCACAGCAACTGCCCCTCCTTTTCCGTCAGCAGAAAGAATTTTCGACTCCTTTCCTTCTTTTATTATCCCGCCCAAATTTTTTATCTGCCCGCGCTTCATGAGAGAAATCAAATTCATAATAGTGCGGCTGTCAAAAATCCCGCCAAAAGTTTTGCGCATTTCTGACTTGTCTATTGTTTTGTCTGGCTTGAGGCCCA
>CAZROS010000114.1:0-2385 GCA_964601825.1 uncultured archaeon
CTTGGGGAAAAATTTCAGATGAAAATCTGAAATTTTTAATTGCAAAGCGCGGGAGGAAAATTGGAAATGCGCGCTTGGGAAAAGAGGAAGCTGAGAAAATTTTTGCTGAGCTAAATGCAAACAAAAAAATTTCCAAGCTTGAAGTCAAGCCTGTTTTCAGATTGAGCCCGCCGAGCGGCGGATTTAAGTTTTCAATCAAGCACCCGTTCCCGAAAGGAGAGCTTGGAAATAGAAGAGAGAAAATAAATGAATTGCTGGAGAGGATGATTTAGGAGAAAACGATTTGACGAGCTCGCGCGCAGGGTAAACCCATGCGCGCCAATGAAAATCCTTTTGGATTTTCGTTGCGTGAAAAATCAAAAGATTTTTCACAGTCGCTAACCATTGTGTAAAAATTTTTATTGACACACAATGACGCGCGAGTTTGAGTTTACTCAAACGAGCGCCTAAACAAAAATTTAAAAATTCAAAAATCAAAAGTTGATACCATGACAGCACGATTCAGAAAAAAAGTCCGCCGAATGAGAGGCTCGCACACGCATGGCTGGGGCGAGAAGAAAAAGCACCGAGGAGCTGGCTCGCGCGGAGGAAAAGGAAAAGCAGGATTATATTTTCAGAAAAAATCTTTGTTCATGAACGACCGCGAGAAGTATGAGGCAAAAAAAGGATTCAATCCGCCAACAAGAAAATTGATTGCGTCAATAAATTTGCGCGAGCTTGAAGCTCTTGCAAAAAAGCAAGGGAAAAAAGAAATCAATGTTTCTGAATTTGGCTTCCAGAAAGTTCTTGGCTCGGGAAAAATTCTATCCGCGCTTACAGTAAAAGCAAAAGCCTTTTCTGCCGGAGCAAAGGAAAAGATTGAGGCAGCTGGCGGAAAGGCTGTGGCAGAGGCGAGTGAGTAAATGTTTGAAGGAATGAATTTGTCAACAATCGGCTCCTATCTTCCGAGCGTTGTAAAGCCAACTGGAAAGTTAACCCTGCGCGAAAAACTAAAATGGACGGGAATTATTTTAGTTTTGTTTTTCGCTCTTGGGCAAATTTCTGTTTGGGGAATTGATTCAAGCGCAGTTGCACAATTTGAATTTTTGGAAATAGTTTTCGGCTCCAAATTCGGCTCTATAATAACTTTGGGAATCGGGCCAATAGTCACAGCCTCTATAATTTTACAGCTCTTGGTTGGAAGCAAAATTTTAAGCTGGGATACAAAAAGTAAAGAAGGAAAAGAAAAATTCACAGCAACGCAGAAAATTCTTGCGATTTTTTTCTGCTTTTTTGAGGCAATTGCTTATGTAATGGCAGGAGCTGTCCCACCAAGCGCGCCTGAGTTTGCAGGAATTGTAATTTTGCAAATCGCGGCTGGCGGAATTTTAGTTATTTTTATGGACGAGGTTGTGAGCAAATGGGGCTTGGGCTCAGGAGTTTCTTTGTTCATTGCAGCAGGGGTTGCGAAAAGTATTTTCGTAAGAATTTTCGCGCCTCCAATTGCTGGGCAGAGCGGGGGAATAATTGCTTCTGTTATTGGAGCTTTAAGTTTAGGCCAGCCTGCTCAAGCTTTGATTGCTTTCTTTCCGCTTATAGCAACAATAACTGTTTTTATAATTGTAACATACGCTCAATCAATGAAAGTAGAAATCCCAATGGCGTTCACAATGCCCTATGGAAAATTCGGTTCTAGGAGATGGCCGATAAAATTTATTTACACAAGCAATATTCCAGTAATTTTGGCAGCCGCTGTTCTTGCAAACCTGCAGGTTATTGGAGGAATTCTCGCGAGCAGAGGAATAAATATTTTGGGAGTCTATGATTTGGCAACTAATCAACCAACAGGAGGGCTCATGTATTTCCTTACAATTCCGCAGAACGGCTCTCTTATGATAATGGCAGTTTTCGGCGGCTTGCTAACTTTAGCGTTTGCGCTCGCTGCGAAAAAGTTTTTCGGAAAATTTGTTTTGAGAAGCGCGGCCGCTGGGATGATTTTAGGAATGCTGATTGGATATGGATTTACTTTGTTTTTGAATTTGCAGTTTATTGATCCGATAATAATTGTGCGCGCTTTCACTTACGCAATTTTCATGATAACAGCTTCTGTTGTATTTTCAATTTTCTGGGTTTCAACTGCAGGCATGGACGCGAAAACAGTTGCAGAGCAGTTCCAGTCAAGCTCTATCCAAATCCCCGGCTTCCGCAGAGACCCGAGAATTGTTGAATCTGTTTTGGAAAGATACATTCCCTCGCTTACAGTTTTGGGCGGGGCTTTTGTTGGAATGCTCGCAAGTTTTGCGGATTTAACAAGCGCGCTCGGAACAGGAACTGGAATTTTGCTTTCTGTTATGATTGTTTACCAAATGTATGAGCAGCTTGTGAGCCAGCATTATGATGAGCTCC
>CAZROS010000115.1:0-2373 GCA_964601825.1 uncultured archaeon
ATGGTTTCTCTGGAAAATCCAGAATATTGTTGAAATGGAAAGGAAAATAAAATCTTCTGGGCTTGAGAAGGAAATTATTCTCGACGCCAAGAAGCTTGGATTTTCTGACAAAAAGATTTCCAGCCTTGTGGGAAGGAGCAAATCTTTTGTCAGGAACTTCAGAAAAGACAATGGAATTGCTCCTGTTGTCAAACAAATCGATACGCTGGCTGGCGAATGGGCTGCAGGCACAAATTACCTTTACATTTCTTACGAGTCTGCGAGCGACATACAGCCAAAAAAAACAAAAAAAGTTTTGGTGCTGGGCTCCGGAGTTTACAGAATCGGAAGCTCAGTTGAATTTGACTGGTGCTGCGTAAACATGGCAAATGCTTTGAAGGAGCGCGGCTTTGATGAAGTCATAATGGTAAATTACAATCCTGAAACAGTTTCAACAGACTATGATGTTTCCGACAAGCTTTATTTTGAGGAGCTGACCTTGGAAAGAGTGCTGGATATAATTGATTTTGAGAAGCCGGACGGAGTTGTTGTTTCAGTCGGGGGGCAAATTCCAAACAATCTCGCGTTGAAGCTGAAAGAAAACGGAGTGAAAATTTTTGGAACAGACGCAGAGAAAATTGATGCCGCAGAAGACCGCGCGAAATTTTCTGAGCTTTTGGACAAGCTGAAAATCCCGCAGCCCCAGTGGAGCAGCCTGAAAACTATTTCTGTCGCAAAAGAATTTTCAAGCAGAGCTGGCTATCCAGTTTTAGTTCGGCCCTCTTATGTTCTTTCTGGGGCGGCAGTGCGGGTTGCTGAAAATGATGAAGAGCTGGAAAAATTTTTGACAGGCGCGGCAGAAGTTTCTCCGGAGCATCCTGTTGTGATTTCAAAATTTATTTCTGGCGCACGCGAAGTTGAAGTTGATGCCGTGTGCGACGGCGAAAATGTTTTTATTGGAGCAATTATGGAGCATATTGAGGATGCTGGCGTGCATTCAGGCGATGCGACAATTTGCATTCCGACAATTTCTATTCCAGATTCTATTAAAGAAAAAATAGGAAATTTTACAAGGAAAATTGCCGGCAGCCTGAAAATTATCGGGCCATTCAATATTCAATTCTTGGTTAAAGGAAATGAAGTTTTGGTTATTGAATGCAACCTGCGCGCCTCGCGCAGCATGCCGTTTGTCTCAAAAACAATAGGGAAAAATTTAATGGAGCTCTCTGCGGACGCGATTGTAGGAAAGAAAATTTCAGATTCAGAAGGGGTTCCGCTTTATTGTGGAGTCAAGTCGCCGCAGTTTTCCTTCTCAAGGCTTTTTGGCGCTGACCCATTAACAGGAGTTGAAATGGTTTCAACAGGCGAAGTTGCGTGCTTTGGAAAAACTTTTGATGAGGCTTTTGCAAAATCTCTTGAGGCCAGCGGAGTAAAGTCGCTGAATAGTGGAGATAATATTTTGATTGTGGGGAACACGCAGGATTTTGATATGAGCCTGCTGAATAAATTAAATATTATTTCAGCTGAAACGCACAAGCCGGCTGCAATAGAAAAACTCATACAAGACAAGAAAATAAAAATCTGCCTGAGCTTTTCCGGAGCCAAGAATGGTTTTGAGCTGAGGAGAAAGTGCGCGGACTTTTCTGTGCCAGTGATTTCAAATGAAAAGCTTGCCGAGGCTTTGCTAAAATATAAATTTTTCAGTACGCGGGCAGTTGAGTTTGCTGAAGAAACTCCCGCGCACCGCTAAAACATATAAAGCTTACTTTGCAAGGATAATCTATGAAATTTGAGAAAGACAAAACAAGCGAAAAGTTTGGGGAGAAAGTAGGATTTTTTTCAGCCTATCTGGTTTTCACAGCAGTTCTATTTCTGGCTCTGACTTATTTTCAAAAGCTCCCTGCCGAATGGGGATACTTCCATGTTGCGGGCATTGTTTTTGCTTTGGCTGCGATAGGGATTGAGATTAAGGATATGTTAAAGTGATTCAATGGATGCTAAAGAATTTTTTTCAGGATTCAAAAAAGGATTTCTAAGCTTTGGCCAGAACATTGGCTTGATTGTGAATGCAATTCTTCTTTCGCTGGTTTACATAATTGGCGTTGGGCTAACTTCAATCGCTGCGAAAATTGTTGGGAAAAAATTTCTGCAAACCGAGCTTGAGAAAGAAAAAGAAACCTATTGGAATGAGCTAAACATAAAAAAACGCGAGATGGAAAAATACTACAATCAATTTTAGTGATAAAAATGTATGTGCTAGGAATAAGTTGCTACTACCACGATTCTTCAGCCGCGCTTTTGAAAGACGGCATGATAATTGCTGCGGCGCAGGAGGAGAGGTTCACAAGAAAGAAGCATGATTTTTCTTTTCCGATAAATTCAATAAAATATTGC
>CAZROS010000116.1:0-2338 GCA_964601825.1 uncultured archaeon
TGCTTGGAGCAGAAGTTATCGCCCCGCCTGTTGTCTGAGATTCTGATCTGGAGCCCATTCCAATCAACAATGCTGCAGCGCCCAAAACCAAAACAGCTGCCAAAATAATTGGAATATTATTTTTCGCAGATTGCCTTGCTGTGCGATTTTTCATCTTTTACGTTATCTATGCATATTTAAAAAGAAAACACAACCCAAGCTAATTAAAAATAAAAAAGAAAAATAAAATAAACTTAAATCTTCACTCCACAAAAAATTAAAATTAGTTTTTCTCTTGAGCTTTCAGCCAAACTTCTCAAGAAAATCTCTGAGCTCTTTTTTCTCCCACCAGCCGAACTCATCTGGAATATTTTTCTTTTCAAAATGAACAACTTCTGTAATTTTGTTTCCATAAAAGTCTGGCTTAGGTAGGCGGCTGAGCTCAACAATTGTGAAGGGAGTTATTGCCCACTGGCGCGGAACTCCTTTGTGAAATTTGTCTGGATAAACTTCCATTGTTAAATGAACAACGCGGAAATTTTTTACTCCGACTCCTGCCTGCTCTTTAACAATCCTCCGGATATACTTGTCTGCGCCTTCTCCCCAGTGCGGCAGTCCGTGTGCAAAGTATAAAAAATCCTTTCTGCTTTTCTCTGCCTTTGGCGGCAGCTGGTGTCCTGGAATCGCCTTTGGTCTGCGCAATGCAATATATTTTCCTTTGAACTTTAGAATATTTTCAATAGAAATGTGCGTGCCGCTGTCAACTTCTGTTTTTACTGGCGCGGAAAAGTTTGCTTCTTTTCTTTTGAAATAAAATTTAAATGGCATTAAATCTTCACCCCAAATCCAAACTCTTTTCCTTCAAACTCAAACTTCCCCTCTCTTCCAGCAATAGCCCCGAAAGAAATCCTGCTTCCAGTCTGGCTGGAAATTTCTTTTGAAAATTCTTTGAAAGCTTTTTCATCAGGCAGATACAAAGTAATTTTGTCTTTTTTCTTTAATCTCAGCTCCTTGCGCATTTCCTGAACTGCGCGCATTAGCTCTGCCACAAGCCATTCTTTTTTCAGCTCTTGGCTCGCGTTTGTGTCAAGGAAAACCCTTCCACCAGAAAATTCTTTCCCAGCAGATTCTTCAGAAGATTTCTCTATGAAAATAATATCCTCAGCAGAAATTTTCAGTCCGGCAACAACTGCATTTTTCTTTTTCTGCAGCTCAGTTTTTAATTTCGCTGCGTTAGTTTTCTGCAGGCCTTCATTTAACTTTTTCACATTGCTTCCAAGTTTTTTTCCTGCAACAGTCCAGTTTGGCTTTGCTGTAATTATAGATTCAGAAGCGCCTGTTTTCACATGCTTGACATTAGCTGATTTTTTCAAAACTTCTTCCAGCGCCCGCGCCGCATCAACAACTTCTTTTGTCCCGGAAACTGTTATAGCAGGCAAAACATATTTCAGCTTGACTGCTTTTTCCTGCCTTGCTGCATTTGCAGCCTCAATAATTCTCTGAACAATTTCCATTTGGCTCTCAAGCTTTTTGTCCAACAATTTTTTCTCTGGCTCTGGCCATTTTTCAAAATGAACTGAATTTCTATTTCCCAAAAATTCTGTCCAGAGGAAATCGGAAATATACGGAGCAAAAGGCGCAAGCAGTTTTGAAACAATTTCAAAAACTTTTCCAATTGTATAGGAAACAGCCGGTTCGCCAGCGCGCTCGCGCACAAGCTTGATGTACCAGCGCGAGAAGTCTCCAACCACAAAATTATTCAGCGCCGCAAAGCATGTTTGGTATTCATGTTTTTCTAAATTATTTTCAACTTCAGAAATCAAAGAGTTCGCGCGCGATAAAATCCATTCATCCTCCACAGAAAGCTTTGGGGTTTTTTTAGTTTGCTCGAAAAATTCTTTTGAGAAAGCAAAAGTATTCCACAAAGTGTTCAAAAGCGGAACAGTTGTGTCAGCGATTGTCTGCGGCCCCACACGCTTGAAATTTCCCGGCTCTGCAGTGCACATCAGCAGTCGCGTTGCATCAACTCCGTATTTTTCAAACATTTCATTTGGGTCAATCACATTTCCTTTGCTCTTGCTCATTTTTTCTCCCTTGTCATCAACCAAATGCCCAGCGCACACAACATTTTTGTAAGCAGGCTTTCCGAAAAGCAAAACTCCCAAAACATGCAAAGTGTAGAACCACCCTCTTGTTTGATCAATAGCCTCTGCAATAAAATCATATGGAAAATGTTTTTCAAAAACTTCTTTGTTCTCAAACGGATAATGAAACTGTGCAAAGGGCGCAGAGCCGGAATCATACCAGCAGTCAATCACATCTGAAACTCTTTTCATTTCTCCTTTGCATTTTTTGTTTG
>CAZROS010000117.1:0-2326 GCA_964601825.1 uncultured archaeon
TGGCAAGCTCTTCTATTTGTTCTATTGAGACCATAAAATCAATTTTGATAGCGCTGGCTTAAATAAATGCTTATTAGCGGTTCTGCTCGAACTATTCCTCCTCATAATATTTATATTTTTCGTCAGCTTCAGGTTTTGTGCTCTTGAACCTTTTCTCATATATTTCCTCATATACAAAATAATACAAGCAGTTTAGAGCAGAGTGACCAATTGAAACAGTCAAACCCTTGTAAACAGCAACCATAGCCGCATCAAAGCCTTTTTCAGGAGCATGTAAATAAGCAAGCGCCGAAGCTATAGGTGCTACATAAAGAGGCCAAGCTACAGGTGTCAGATAAAGAGGCCTTGATACTCTTTCATTTCTTTTCATTATATCACCCCTTTAGAAATATTTTTGAAAAATCAGTCAGCCTGACAAAATCTTTCGTCAGAATCAGCTCACGCTCTTCAAGCTTTTTCAGATTATACCAAACAGAAGTTTCAGAAAAATTGTATTTCTTCACAAGATATCTGACAAAGCTTGATGCTGTCAGCTGCTTGTCTTCAAGCTCTTTCAGAATTATTTTTTGCCTAGAATTAATTCTAGAGCTAGCTAGGCAAATCAGCTTTTTTATTTGGTTAGAGTTATACCTTCCGCCATATCAATCCTTCCTAAAAATACTTGCGCATTGCAGATATTTAAAACCGAGACTCTAAAAAGTTAGAGTAATTCTTGGGCAGGATTTTTATCCATCGGCTTTTTATAGAAGTTATGCACAATAGTTATTGGTGATAGAGATGTGTAAAAATTTACTTCATGGTGGATCGCTTTACGGAGGGCGGCTTTGGGGAAGGCGGACTAAAGATTCTTCTAGAGAAATCTCTATCCAAGCGCGAGCTTGAAGCAATATCTAAGCTCAAGGAAATTGAAGGGCTTTCATTTTCTGCTTCTGCAAGAGCGCTCGGAAAAGTAATGCCTGAAAGCAGCGCTAAGGCTGCATTGAGAAAACTTTGCGAGAAGGGGCTTATAAAAAAAGTTAGCGGTAGCCCGCTTTGCATCTCTCCACTTGGAAAAAAGATTTGTGAGGTGATGGCATGAGCGGAAAAATGTTTTGGAAAATTCGCAAAAAGGCCTTGGAGCTTGCACGGAAAATTTCAGCAGACTTCATTGCGCACTTAATCGTGCTGCTGATATTCAAGAGCTTCATTGCATGAAACTTTTAAATCGGGAAACTAAGTGATATTATGCCAGAAAACTTTGTGGTGAACCCATGGGAAGTCAAGGGAGATGTGGACTATGAAAAGCTCATGAAAGATTTTGGAATCGGGCCTATGTCTGGCTTTGCCTCTGCGCTGGGAAAAAATATTTTGTTCTCGCGCGGGGTTGTTTATGGGCAGAGAGATTTTTCCAAAATAGCTGAGGCTATTGCGAAAAAGAAAAAATTCGCAATGATGACCGGGCTTATGCCTTCTGGAAAATTTCATCTCGGGCACAAGATTGTTGCTGACCAAATAATTTTTTACCAAAGCTTGGGGGCGAAGATTTATTTGGCTGTTGCTGATGTTGAGGCCTACAACACAAGGAATCCAGATTTGGCTGAGCTGAGAAAAGTTGCGATTGAAGAATATTTGCTGAACTATATTGCGCTCGGGCTTAAGCCGAAGAATTGCGATTTTTATTTTCAGTCTGCTCGCTCAAGCGAGGGAAAAAAATCAAATGCTTATTATTCTCTTGCTAGCACTGCTGCGAGGCATGTAACTTTCAATGAAGTGCAGGCGATTTACGGAGAAATTTCTCCGGGGAAATTGCAGGCTGCGCTTTTGCAAGTGGCTGATATGCTGCACCCACAGCTGAAGGAATTTGAAGGAGCTGTTCCGGTAGTTGTGCCTGTTGGATTTGATCAGGATCCGCATATTCGCTTGGCAAGAGATATTTCGCAGAAAATTAAAATTCAAAATTTCATCCAGCTTTCCTCTACTTATCATAAATTTATTCCCGGGCTCAATGGGGGAAAAATGTCCAGCTCAGATCCGACTTCTTTTATTGCGCTCACTGATTCTCCAAAGGAGGCTGGAGAGAAAATAAAAAAGCACGCTTTCTCCGGCGGGCGCGTTTCTCTTGAAGAGCACCGCAGGCTCGGAGGAAATCCTGATGTTGATGTTTCATTCCAATATTTGCGCTGCCTGTTCGAGCCAGATGATAAAAAACTTCAGAAGATTTACAATGATTACAAGAGCGGGGCTTTGCTCACTGGAGAATTGAAGCAGATTTTAATTGAGAAGCTTACGAAGTTTTTGAAAGAGCACCAGCGCAAGCGCGAGCAGGCGAGGAAAGAAGTGAAGAAAT
>CAZROS010000118.1:0-2318 GCA_964601825.1 uncultured archaeon
TGCGCGCGCTGAAATCCGCAATTGAAAGGGATATTGGCTCGGGCGGAAGAGGATTTACAATTGCTGTTATTGACAAGAATGGATACCGGGAACTTTCAGAGAATGAGATTAAGCAGTATTTGAAATAAAAATTTTTATCCAATCTTCTACGAAGCTTTCTAAAATTAGAAAATAAAATTCTAATTTTAGAAATATGAAATTTTGCTTTGCCTGTGGGAAAACTCTGGGCAGCCGATAGGTTTAAATACTTTTAACTTTGATAATTACTATAGGTAATAAATTATGGGAAGAAGATTTGAAAGATTACGATATGCGTTTTCTGGAGCGGTATCAAAAATAGAGGCGTACCAAACTGGTGTTGTGGCACTGCATCAGATACCGGTCTACTCCACCATTAGAGGTTGGAGGATGGAGAAGGAATGTAATCCAGATGGCCCTAGTTATTTCGACGCAGCTATTTTTCTTCTTGGAGATGTTTCTAGCGCCGCCGCTATTCCAATAGCTGTCATAACTGCTAACCCTCGTTTGATTTTATTATATGAAGGTATGCGCGGTTTGTTGGGATTACATGAATTAGCAATGAGAGATAAATATAGAAGAGTCGGAGAAGCTAGGCGCAAAGGGGAAAAAGTCGATGAACCCGCGCCTGCTTAAGTTTATAAATCCCCTGCGCGATTATTAAATTAAGAAATTCTGAACTGAAATGAAATCTTTTTAATTGCGTTTCATAGAGTCTTTCAATGAACCTTGAAGAGCTAAAATCAAAACTGAAATCTTGCAGCCCAGAAAAAATTATTTTCAGGGGCCACGCGCTTGAGCGCGGCTTTGAACGGGAAATTTCAAAAGAATTTGTTGTTGAGAATTTGCTGAATCCGGAAAAGCTTATTGATTTTATAGAGGAGCCATCAAAAATTCCTGGTGAGAAAAAGTTCAAATTGATTTTTGAAATTAGCGGAAAGAAAAGCTTGATAGTTGTTGCGGCTCTCAATGGTTTTATAAATGTAATAACCATATGCATTAGGTATAGAAAATGGATGCGGCCAATGGGTGCTTGAATGGAAAGAGAAATATTTTTTGATTACGATGAGGAGAATGACATTCTGTTTATCTACAAGAAGGACAAAATAAAGGGCAGCGTGGATGTGGCGGACTTCATAGTTGACCTCTCAACAGATGAAAAAGTTGTCGGGCTGGAAATAATGAACGCAACCGAGCATTTGGAGAAACTGGGAATAATTAACGCCAAGGAAGTTTTGAAAACAATAAAGAATGCGAGCCTGCGCGCTTTTTACCGCGCAGATGGGGTTGTGATTTACTTTTCAATTGCTTCGGAAAAAACAGCAGAGCCTGTTTCGTCCTCAATCGCAATGCCGATTGCTATGAGGGCGTAGAATTACAAAGAGGTTCTAATACGCGAAAAAGTTTTGTATAATTTTTTGAAATTGGTTTTTGGAAATGAAGAACTTGAAGGCGCTCGCAAGAAGGACATTCTGCTCGCGTGGCAATATGTGTTAAGAAAAAAATAATCCAAAATTTTTTGATGGTGAAATTTTTCTTTTCACACATTGACAGCGAGCTTGCTTGAGTTTATGAAAGCAAGCGAGCTCATAAAAAACTATTTTAGGTGAAATAAAAAATGGTAGAAATTTCAACCCAAGAATTATTTGAAAAAGTGAAAGAAGGCCTGCCCAGCGGAGCAAATATTTCTGACATAAAATATGAGGGCTGTGAAATTGTTTTGTACACAAAGAGCAAGGATTTTTTCGCAGAGCCTGGAGATGTTTTGAAAAATAAAGTCATGGAGCTGAAAAAAAGAATTCTCCTGCGGCCGGATGCGAGCATAATGGCTGAACCAGAAAAAGCAAAAAAAGCAATTCAGGAAATAATTCCCGAGGAAGCAGGCTTGCGGGAAATTTCTTTTGAGCCCGGATTTGGAACTGCAATAATTGAAGTGGACAAGCCGGGAATTGCGATTGGAGCGGGCGGGGAAATTCTGCGAGAAATTAAAAGGCAAATTTTCTGGACTCCTATTGTTAGAAGGGCGCCTGCGATTCCGAGCGAAGTTGTGAAAACTTTGAGAAAAATAATTCACATGGAAAGCGAATGGAGAAAAGAATTTTTGAACAAGTGCGGAAAAAGAATTCACAGCGGTTGGAAGCCGACTGACTGGATTCGCATGACTGCTCTTGGAGCTTTCAGAGAAGTTGGGCGCTCGGCAGTTTTGCTTTCAACTCCGGAATCAAGAATTCTAATGGACTGCGGAGTAAAGCCCGGAGGCTCAACTGATTATCCTTATCTCGGGGTTCCGGAATTTGATT
>CAZROS010000119.1:0-2316 GCA_964601825.1 uncultured archaeon
AGCAAATGCAGATTTGTCTGCACAGACTCGGGCTCAATGCAGGAGGAAATTTGCGCGCTGAAAGTTCCGTGCATGACTTTGAGATTTGTGACAGACAGGCCTGAATCTGTGGAGGCTGGCGCGAATGTTATTGCGCGGCCAAGCTCAGTTGAGGAAATTTTGCGGACTGCGGATTTTATTGAAAAGAATTATGAAAAAATGCGCGGGGCGAAAAATCCTTACGGAGACGGCACGAGTTCGCAGAAAATTCTGGACGCGATTGAAAAGTTTGAGGGGAGGCTGATTGAGTGGGAGAAATAGCTCAGCTTTCTTTCAAAAACTTTTTTAACCCCTCTACCTTTTCGCGGTCGTGCAGATGCCACCAAGTTCCACTAAAAACAAATCCTCCAAGCTTTCCTTCTTTCGCGAGCTTAGGAAAAACTTCTGTTTCCAAATCCCCGCGCTCGGGCAGGTAGGAAAAAATCTCTGGGCTGAAAACAGAAACTCCTGCCATAATCAAATGGCTCTTCAGCTCGCGCGACTTGTAGGCAAATTCTGTTATTTTATCTTTATGCAAAACAACCTCTCCAAATTTCTGCGGGTCAGAAACTGTTACAAGCGAGAGCGTTGCAAAATTATTTTCCGCGAAGTGCTGCTTTAGCAAATCCTCAATTTTGAAATCAAAATAAATATCTGCTGACAAAACAAGAAATGGAGAGCTTTCAAAAAATTGCTGGTTGCTTTTTATTGCGCCAGCATTTCCCAAATGTTTCGCAGCGGGCGCGTAGCTTATTTTGACTCCAAAGGCAGAGCCATCTCCAAGAAGAGAAAAAATTTCCTTGAAGTATCCTTCAATACCGATAAGAATTTCCATTACGCCAAAACCTGCGAGCTTTTCCACAATGCGCTCTATGTTTGTTTTCTTTCCAACTTCCGAAAGAATTGTCGGCGTGCCGCCAACAATGTGGTGGGTTTTCCAAACTAAAACTGCTTTTTTAATTCTGTGCTTTTCAAGAAGTTCGTTTAGAATATCTTCTATCAGCTCCGAGCGGGAGCGCGCGCCTCTTGCTTCAGAAATTCTGTCAAGGTCTTTTATTAGAGATTTTGAGAGCGTAATTGAAAGCTTCTCCTTGGTCTTCATAAAGCTTATAAACCGACATAGATTTAAATAGTTAAGCTACAGTAGTATCTGGTAAGATACTATGCTACCAAATTCAACTTTAACTAAGGTGAGAAGCGCTTTAGGCAGTAAAAGAGATATTGTTAGGATAGGAAATTTACATCAGGCATTAGATTACGAATCTCCACGACCGTATGAAGTTTTTGATTTCAGGTTGGCTCCGGCAAACCCAAATTACTCTCAAGAGCCGCTAAACAGATTTGTCGAGAGCATGCTGAAAGATATTTATGGAAAGTCTTGCTACTTAGATTTTGATTCCAGATTTCGGAGTTTTGAAAATGGTATGAATCTGGGATTGGCGCCTTTGAGCGAATCCATAGGAAAGATTAGAAAACGTGTTGTATTTGAAGCAACATACCAAGAATCTGGTTCTATAAAAAAAGTAAAACTTCCTGAAGAAGTTGGTGATATTGTAAGATATATTGTTCTAAGATTTTACCCCTCTGAACAAATTGCTAGAAGGCTTCTTCAAGACGATGAAAAAGTGTTTAGGGAAAATGGCATCTTATTGGGTGAAAGCAGCGATCCTGCCTTTGGTAGAATATTAGAAGTTAGTGAATATCCAGAAGAAGATGCGAGAGGACGCTTGCACCACGATGAGATTCCATTCTCTGGTTTTGTAAGTACAAAGTTTATGCAGCAGTTCTGCCCAGGCTGGGATGGAATTGAACGTCGGGCGATGACCTAATGAAAAAATTTAATTTCATGGAAGCTGTCAGGAATTTTTTCAGAAAAATTTTCAGCTGGATTAGGGACAGCCTTTGGGAGCAGGATTGGTAGAAATTATTTTGTGATAAAAATGTTCATCTACACAGGCGTTGGAAAAGTCGGAGAAGCCGGCAGCTCAATCGAGCTGACGGAAGATGGAAAAATGCCATGGTTCATCAAGCCAGACAGCGGCGCGAGGTATTTAACAAGCAATCAATCGAGCCGAGAATTTTTTTCTGGAGCAGTGGCAGAATTTGAAAGGCGCGCAAGGGAAAAAGATTGCGGAGAAGTTCCTCTCACGCGCTTGCCAGGAAAAGGTTATGCGCAGGTTTCAATCCGCGGGCCGCAGGGCGGGTTGTTTAATTTGAAAAAAATAAATGGAGAGATTTACGCGACTCTGCCAATGCGAGGCTGGGGAATTATTGATGAGGGCTTGCTGGATATTTCTG
>CAZROS010000120.1:0-2304 GCA_964601825.1 uncultured archaeon
AATAAGCGAAAAGAAAGTCGCCATGCTGTTCGCAACTTTTGCAGTAACTGCGCATATAATCTGGTCAGCGCTCGTGGCTCTTGGATTCGCGCAGGCGTATGTGAACTGGATGCTCGGGATGCATTTCATTTCTGCGCCAACAGTTACAGTTGGGGCGTTTGATATTGCGACTGCACTTTCACTGATAGTATCAGTTGCTATAATTGCATATATTGCCGGCTGGATTTTCGCTTTTGTTTGGAACAAAGGATTCTCAAAATTCGGTTAGAAAAATTTTATTTTTTTATTTTTTGTTTTTGTTAGCTATGGCTGTTTTTTTAAATTAGCTGTGCAGATATTTTTTAATTAACTTCATACATTTCAACATCATCAAAAGAATCTAACTTTGTTGTGTTTAAATTTTTTATCTGGCAAATCTCATCTATTGACTCATTGAACTTTTTATCAAAAACTAAGATCGGTTTAACCTCCATCAAAGCTGCCAAATATCCACCCGGATTTTGCAAGCATGCTAAATCGTTTTCGCGAACAAGCAGAACCACATTGCGGCCTGCCTGAATGCTTATTAAAATATTATTATTCGTAATTATAGGTTGCGTAGAAAACTCATCAAGCTTTTTATTGATTTCTTCCATTCTTTTCATCGAACTTTCGCTTATGATATCCGAATCGTCTATGATAAAAATTCCGCTGTCGCCCACATTTTCAATTGATTTTACATGAATAGCATTAAGATATGTGCACATGTTAGGATCGTCTGATATCTTTTTTATAGAGGTGTCCACAAACCTGTGGATTATTGTAAAGTTTTTCTCTAAAACTTCTTTGAGCACGGCATTAGTGCATCCCAAACTTAATGCTCGCTCCTCTGCTTTAGTTTGATTTTTTATGTAAAAAATTAAAATATTCGGCTCATTTGTTAATGCTGCCGGATTATTATTTTCGTTCAAATACTTTAATTCCTCTTCTGCTTTATTTATTTCATCCGAAGGAAAAAGTCTGTATTGCGAAATTCCAAAATTTGAGTAATCTTGGATGTGGTTCGGAAGCAATTGGGAAATGTTAATAATTGTCACAGCTATAATAATAATTGACAATGAAAGAATAATTCTGCTTTGAGAATATTTTGCGAGTGCATAACCGCCAGCAATCGAAAGAGGTATGAATAACAATGAAATATATCGCATATACGCAGTTTCAGAAGATGATAAATTTGTAATGCCTAATGAGAAGAATGAAAGAATAAAAAATGTTGTAATTATGCTAAATTTTCTATTAAAAAGTGAGTTGAATTTTTTATTTTTGCAAAAATCATAAACCGCTGGAATGAGAAGCAAAATTGAAAAAAGAAATATATAAGAGTTTCTCAAAAAAATTCCTGCGATTTCTTGGGCAAAACTTATGCCAAATATGCTTGTTGCTGAACCCTTCAATTCGAAAATTTTCTTTTGCAAATCCGGCGGCCAGATTGATGTATAAATCAGAATGACAGCTATTGCAGATATAGCAGCTATAACCAAAAACTCCTTGTTGATCTTTCTGTTAGAAATGAAATTAGCTATCGGAAGAGATGCTGCCAAAAATAATGCATTGAAGGCGCGCGAACCCAATTCCATAAAAAGGAAAAAAAACAGCAAAAAGCCGAAAATATATTTTTCTTGTTTATTTTTTGCGTCTAGGAATTTTAGATAAAAGTAGATTGCAGCGAGGGAAAAAAATAACATATATATTTCAAGAAAAGTATGGCTGCTGTAAAAAATAAAATCTGCTGAAATTGAAACCAATGCAGCTGACCAGAGCGCTGCAATCCTTCCGAAAAGCTTCTTCGCTATTAAATATGTAAAACAAATTGTTAAAATTCCAATAATAATTGTAAAAAATCTGGCCTGCAAAAAATTATCTTTCAAAGGTGTGTGGTTGGAATATGTAAACCAGTAAAAACCTGGCGTGGCTGATTTAAGCGATGAGTAATCAGATTTTATAAAAATAGATGGCAGCCCTATCAAAAATCTTGCGATTGGCGGATGCTCGCTTACATAATTCAGGCCATCTGCATAGCTCTGATGAAAAAATTTCATGCCGCTAACAATTTGCAAAGCTTCATCTTCAAACAAGTAATTGTTCAAAGACAATAAGCGAAATACCACACCAATAAAAATAACAAAAATCAAAAAATATTTTACATATTTTTCTCTCATATTTGTTCTTATTTATGAAGGCTTAAATATTAGCTCGCACAATCTATTTCAGGTCAGCCGGTGGGCAGCTGTCGGTGAAATTGCGAAAGCGATTTTGCTGAGGAAG
>CAZROS010000121.1:0-2276 GCA_964601825.1 uncultured archaeon
TGCTTTCAACCTCAACAGAAAACTTTGAAGGCTTCGCAGAAAATTTTTCCAATCCAGTTTTTACTCCAGCAAATCCAGCAAGCGCCCTCCCGAATCCCTCTTCTGAAAGCATGTCAGGCCTGTTCACGAAAACCTCAACTGAAATTTCCTCCGGAGAAATTTCATTCAAAAAAGTCCCGAGCATTGGAATTTTTTCAGCCAGCTCTTTGTCAGACAGCTTTTTGCCTGCTAACTCAAACACGGATTTTTTGTTTAGGATTATTGTTGGCATGATATCACCCAATTAACAACTGCATTAACAACATGTTTTTCTTTTCCCTTGAAGGAATGATTCGCCCCGCTTACGAGCAGAGTTTCGCATCGCGCCCGCGCTGCAGCTTTTATCATATCCAGCATTTTCTGCGGTTTTATAATTGCATGCTCTTCCTTCGCTCCAAAAACAGCAAGCATTGGCACGCGGATTTTTTTCACAAATTCCAAATCAGTTTCATAATTGAAAATCCGCGCTTCTGCTCTTTTCAAATCAACAACAGAGTTGAGCCTTTGCGCGGAATATGGAATTTCCCCAGAATATTTTTGCATAAGCTCATTTCCTTTTCCTTTGGAAATCATTTTTCTTGAAACCTGCAAAAGCTTTTTCATTCTGTTTCCAAATTTCTTTTTGTAAATTCCATAATCATCCGCAGGCGCAAGCAATATTATCCCAGCAATTCTTTTGTCATTTCTTTTAGCCATATAGTAAGCAGACTTCTGGCAACCAGTTGAGTGACCGGCAAGAAATATTTTTTTGAAGCCGCGCTTTCTCATGAATGAAACAGCGGCATCAATATCCTTTGCGCAATCCTCAAACTTTTCCAGATTTGTTCCAATAGTTCTGCTTCTGCCATTTTTTTTATAGAAGTTTGAAATCAAACCCGCGCCGCGGTTTCCAAATGAGAGCAGCCTGATTTTATTTTTTTCTGTGGCATCAGATAGCTCTGAAATAAAATCTTTCCAGTAGAAGTTTCCAGTCATTCCATGCAGATAAATAATTCCAACTTTACTTTTTGCTCCGGATAAAAATCCATAAAGCTGCAACCCATCGCCTGTTAAAAAATTTATAATTTCTCCATTCATAAAAATCACTTCATCCACTGAGGAACACCGCGCAAAACTTTCAAATCATTCGCATACATGTCTCTGAAATATTGAATCTTGTAATAATCCATCACAAGCCTGTCAAATCCCGGACCCCATGCGAGCACAGGAATGTCTTTTCCTAAAAGAGGGACAACAACTTCTGGTCTGAAAATTCCAGCCCCGCCCAGCTCAACCCATTTTTTGTGCACAGGATGAAAAACTTCTATGCCAACTGACATTTCTGTATAGGGAAAATAAGCAGGCCTGAACCGCGGATTCGGAAATCCCATTTTTGTGTAAAATTGTTTCAGGTATCCGAGCAAATGTTTAAAGTTCGCGTTCTCATCAACAACAATTCCCTCAGACTGGTTGAATTCAAATCCATGCTTCCAGTCAACTGTTTCATTTCTAAAGCATCTGCCGACAGCAAAATATTTTGCAGGCAAATCTTCTTTTTTCAAGCTCGCCAAAGTTTTTGCGGACAAGCAAGTTGTGTGCGTGCGCAAGCAAAACTTTTTTGCTATTTCCAAATTCCACTCCCCGCCCCAGCCCTGCGATTCTTCTATTCCAGCCTCGTGCGCCCGCTTCACCTCTTCAACTAATTTTTTATCAGGCAGGCGGCCCTTCTCTGGCTGGATAAAAAAAGTATCATGCAGCTCGCGCACAGGATGGTCCTGCGCAGTAAAAAGCGCATCAAAATTCCAGAATGAAAGCTGAACGAGCGGGCCGTCCATTTCCTTGAATCCCATTTCCAGCCAAACTTTTCTCGCATACTCAACTGCCTGCGAAACAAAATGCCTGCGCCCGGGAAAAATTTTCTGCACAGGAACAGAAACATCATATTTTCTGAACGGAACAGATTCCCACGCGGCCGTTAAAATAACTTCAGGAGTGATTTTAGTAATTTCTTTTTCAGTGAAAACCATTCTCTCTTTTTTTTCTTCAGCAAGTTTTCTCTCAAGCAAAATTTTCAAATCATCTGCCACAGGCTGAACTCCAGCGCGCAGTTGCTCCAGCCCAGCCTCAACAGCAGATTTTTCATTTAATGCATCCCGCCCAGATTCAGAAAGCTCAACAAAATTTCCAGAAACTTTTATCCATCCATTTCTTTTTGCCCACTGGATTGCGACAGAAAAGTTTTTCGCTTTGCTCAGCTC
>CAZROS010000122.1:0-2255 GCA_964601825.1 uncultured archaeon
ACACAGACAAAGATGGATTGAAAAATATTGATGAGTTTTTACAGGGAACTGATCCAAATAATCCGGACACAGATGGAGATGGAATTCATGATGGATGGGAAGTGCATTTCAGAAATGTATGGTATGAGAAACAGCTCTCGGAAAAATCAAAAAATATTTTCGATAAAAAATATGATGTGCTGAATTCAGAACAGCAGGGGCAAGTGCGGAGCGCGATTGACCAAGAATGGAATCCGCGGCCTTTGAATCCAACAGATGGGACTGACGCGGGAAAAGTTGCGCCGGAAAAAATTGCAGCAGCTCAGCAATCAATCGCAAGCGGGCAAACTCCAACAGTTCTTTACCAATGGGCAGATGCTGACGCGCAAAAGTTTTTGAACGACCCTGACGGAGATGGCTGGAATAATTTGCACGAATTTCTCGCAGGCGCTGATCCGACAAATCCAAACACAGACGGAGATTCTTTTGTTTTAGATTCGCAAGATCCAAACCCTTTGATACCTGATGACTATCAGTCAAGCCAGCCCGGAGGAACAACTGGCGGACAATCTGATGGACAATTCCAAGGACCCGGAATGGGAGGAGCTGGCGGTCAAGGCCAAGGGCAAGGAGAAGGGCAATCACATGGGCAAGGAGAAGGCCAAGGGCAGGGACAGGGTAATGGGCAAGGTCAAGGAAATGGCAATGGACAAAGTGGCCAGGGACAATCGCAGGGGCAGGGCTCAGGTCAAGGTCAGGGACAGGGGCAAGGAAGTGGACAGAGTCAAGGTCAAGGCCAAGGTGAAGGACAAGGACAACAAGGAAATGGTCAAGGCCAGGGGCAGGGACAAAATCAAGGAAATGGAAACGGCCAAGGAAATCAACAAGGTAATGGACAGCAAGGCGGTCAGCAAAATCAAGGACAAGGAAACGGGCAGGGACAATCACAGGGGCAAGGTGAAGGACAGCAGCAAGGCGGAAATCAGGGACAAGGACAAAACGGAAATGAAAATCAAGGCGGACAGCAGCAAGGGCAGGGGCAAGGACAGAATCAAAATGGAGGGCAGGGAAATCAACAAAATAATCAAGGGCAAAATAATAATGAAAATCTTCTTCCGACAAGAATTGTAATTGACTGGAGCGAAGTTGGTTTCAGCAGCCCAAACAAAGCAATTACAAAAGGCCAGCCATTTGCAATTAAAGGGCATATAGAATATCGCGACCCGCAAACAGGAATGTGGAGTTTGATTGCAGGATTTATGGATGTTGAAGGTTATGTAAAAATAGATGGGCAAGAATACAAAATCGGAAGCGCGGCCGCAGACAAAGATTCAAACTGGAATGACGGAGTCGGCTATTTTGTTCTTACTGCAACAATTCCAACAGACGCGCCAGCAGGCGAAGGCGTGCTTTCAGTGAAAGCAATTGCAAACAATATTTACGCGGGCTCGGAAGTTTCAGAAACTCAAGCAAGCGGCGCGCCGAAGAAAACAGACACAAAATCTGCTTTGAAATCAAAAACCATTGTCAAAGCAGCAAAGAAAATCCAAAAGCAAGAGCCGCAAACAAAATCCAATATTTCGCCTGCAAAGAAAATTTCTGCAAATCCAATCCCAGTGAAAGCAGTTAAGCCAAATAAATTTTCAAGATAATAAAATTATTTTTCATTTTGTTTAGCTCAGCTTTTGATTGCCGCAAATCAAAGCTTTTATAAAATCTCAATTCAACAGTTCTTATGCCAGAAGAAGTCCTGATAGTTCGCGTAATGAAAGACGAGGAAATTCTGGAAGCCTACGAAAAAGGCGAGCGAGATTTTTCTGGAGTTGTTATTTTTAACGGGGAATTTTCTGGCAGGGATTTGCGCGGAATAAATTTCTCCGGCGCAAAGCTGACTAATGCTAAATTTGATTCCGCAAACTTAAGCGGCGCGGATTTTTCCGGGGCAGAGTTGTCTGACGCCGGATTTAGAGGTGCGAATCTTGAAAGCGCAAATTTTTCGCAGGCAAATATTTTTTTCTCTGTTTTTGACAGGGCAAAATTTTCAAAAACTTCTTTTGCCGGAGCCAAAATAAAGTGGTGCGATTTTAAAGAAACAGAAAAATCCGCGGCAGATTTTTCTAATTCAGAGATTGAGGAAATGCAGGCAGGCTCCAAAGCAATGTCAGACTCTGAAATAATCAAAAAGTTTAATGAAGGGCAAAAAGATTTCACAGGCGTGATATCTCCAAACTCGGATTTCAGCGGGCAGGTTATGAAAGGGATAATTTTTCGGAAAG
>CAZROS010000123.1:0-2252 GCA_964601825.1 uncultured archaeon
TTAGAATTATGCCAAAAATAGAAGAAATTGAGCAGGCGCTTGAGCGAGCTTCAAACTTCTTGGTGGGAAAGCAAGATAAAGATGGCTCTTGGAAATCTATTCACGGAAAATATAACGAACCTCAACATTTAGGAAAAAATATTATAATAACTTCGGAGGTCGTTTCTGCTTTAGCTAAAATTTCCAACCCTAAAAATATAGATTCCATAATAAAAGGCTTGAATTTTTGTCTTAACTATAAGCAGGACCCGAAAGATAATTTAGATGTTTATAGCACGCGTTTGTCAGCCTTGAAATATTCCAATACAGCTCTATCAGATAAAATTTGCAGAAGGCTCGCCAGCCATATCTTAGCTGCGCAAACGAAAAATGGGCCATGGAAAAGCTTTCCCCACACATCCAATCTAACAAATTTCATTTCTATATATTCACTAAAAAAATCCGGTTTTGAAAAAAACCAAATCAAGCTAATACAATGGTTCAAGCGAAACAAAGCAAAAGATGGATTGGGTTGGGGTCTGAATAATGAATCACATGTTTCTGAACCAAGTTTCACAGCCAATGTAATTTTAGCATCAATATTTGCAGGGGCAAGCCCAACATCTGAATATCTTCAGTCCGCTAAAAAATTTTTAGAGTCGAAGCAACTAAGTGATGGAGGATTTTATTCTTCTAGCATGACTGTGGAAAGCAAATCAACTACCTATTCAACAGCGCTATGCACTCTATCTTTGATTTTATTATCAGAAGATGTTTTCAATGTGCGCATAGAAAAAGGAATAAAATTTTTACTGAAGTCTCAGGACAAGAGGGGATTTTGGCCACTTGTTGAGAGAGACAAGACTTTTATAGCGTACACAGATTTCTATGTGATAGAAACTTTATCATTTTATTTATTTTTGGAAAAAATATTAAAAACAAAACATAGTGATTTTAAAAATTTAAAAAATCTCCAACACATAACAGTTTTTCTTTACGATATTTTTGAAAAAGAAATTAATAAAAATCTTTTTCTTAATGCCAGCTCGAATATTATTAAATCTAAATTAATTGGAGTGACTCAAGAATCTATCCAAAGAAGAATGGACATTTTGAAAATATTAGGCGATCTTGGTGAAATGGAGATAGCAGAGGTGATAGATGAGCTGAAGAAAGCAGAAAAATATTCCTTCTTGAATAAGCGCTCTCACTTCACTCAAATAAAATCAGATTTGGATTATCTTCAAGGTTTAAATCTGATAACTAACAATAAGAATAGATATTCTTTGGTTTTTGAATTAATATAATTTATCGCCTCGTCCACACAAATCTTTTTATAATCCTGCCTGCCTGTTTGTTCAGTGTTCTCGCATGCAGGCATACATACTTTTCTTGGGTCCGCCGTTTGTTGGAAAAAGCACGCAAACAAACAAAGTGCGCGAAAGATACAACGCCCAGCTTCTTTCAACTTCAGACATTTTGCGCGAGCCGGCAAGCCAAAATATTTTGACAAATGTTCAGGATGAAAGCGGCAGAAGCTTGACTGTTGCAGAGCTGAATGCGCGAGGGCTTTACACAGACGCGGAAACTGTTTTGGGTTTGGTGAGAAATAAAATTCAAAGTTTCAATGGCGCGCCGATTGTTTCAGACAGTTATCCGCGAAGTGTTGCACAGCTTGGAGATTTTAAAGATAAAGAAAAATTAGGATTGGATTTTGCAGGAGTTTTTTATCTGCACGCAAGTTCAGATGAGGTTTACTGGAAAATTTTTGAGCGCAGGAGAGAAGCGCGAAGATATTGTTCAAGCTGCAGCACATTTTTTGACCCAATTACAAATCCGCCCGCAAATGGAACCTGCCCGAAAGATGGGCAGGAAATTATAAGGAGAAAAGATGATGAGCCAGAAGTTGCGCGAAAAAGATTTGACAGCTATTTGAAAAACGCTGCGCCGCTTGTTGAAGCTTTGAGAGGCCATAAAGCTTTCCGCGAAGTTGTTATTGATGATGGAGTTAGAGAGCTTTCTCCAGAGGAAATTTTTGAAAAAGACATAGCGATGCACTTGGATGCTGCGCTGCGCGCTTATCAAATGCCCGCAGAAGCGCGCACGCTCGCGTAAAACTTTTTAAACCCTGCCGCCGAAAGCAAACTCAGTGAAAAAAATGAAACTAATATTTCTCGGCCCGCCAGGTTCTGGAAAGGGAACTTATTCCTCGCGCATAGGGCCGAAGTATGGAATTCCGCACATTTCCACAGGAGATATTTTCCGCGCTGAAG
>CAZROS010000124.1:0-2228 GCA_964601825.1 uncultured archaeon
TGCTTTAACCAAACCAGCCAACTATCAGCCAGCCAGTCTGTTGCGCTTTCATGCGTTGCGGTTTACGCAATGCAGATTGGAGCAACTTACAGGTTTGTGCCAAATGCAGATGAATTAGGAAATATTGGCGAATCAAATGAAGGCAATAATTTTGACAACTCTCTCTCGAATACATATGTGCATTCGTAGAAATTATTTATTTTTTCTTCTTTCCAGCGCGCGCAATTTCTTTTTTAAATTTCTCTTCCTCAATCTTTTCATACCTCTTGCGCGCGAAATTTTTGAACGCCTCATTAATAGGATTTTTGCAGCCGGCTGCGCAATGAATTTCTCCTTGGCACAGCCCGATTGATTTTAGAAATTGCTCATTCTCGCAGTTAGGCGGCAAAATTGCGCGCTGTTGGCGAGCGTGCCATTTCAAAGTTGTGCGCACAAATCTCTCTGGCAGGGGCTGGGGTAAATTTTTATTCCACTCCAAAATCCTTTGCTCGGTTTTTTCCCAAGGCCAGTTTGCTGATTGCAGGAATGCAATAAGTGTAAACACTGAGCGTTTTCTTCCGTCAGAAATTCCACCCAATATTTTCTTAAAGCATGGCGGGAAAAATTCTTCCGGAACCGGATCTGTAATATTTCCTTTTGCTTTTGGCCTTTCAACTGCAATAATTTTTTCAGGCTTTAATTTCGCAAACCAATCCAAAGACTGAAGCAAAAGCTCTGTTCCCTCTTCGGACTTGCTTTCCAAAAACGGAGCGGAAAAATTTATATTTGGAATTTCCGCAAACTTAGGAGAGAAATTTTTTAATTTGAACGCGCGCAGTGGCAGGGAAACGAGCCAAGTTTTGTGGTGCAGAGAATATGGCGCGCGAAACATATGCCTTGAACTCCAGCCCTCTTCAATGTCCAGAAAAGAATATGGAGTCAGTTCGGAAAGTTCTGTGAATTTTCCAAGAGCAGAAACCCCGCCTTCTTCTTTCACAAGAGCCTCAAAAATTTTATCTTTGCATTTTTCTTTTATGAATTTGCAAAGAGACTGCAGGCCTTCTGGATATTTTTTTGCGAGAGGCTGGAAATCAATTGTCTGCGGAAACGCCTCGCTGGCAACTGCAATGTGGAATCCGCGCCTGCCGGAAAATTTTACTGTTGGGGAAATTCCAAAATCTTTCAGAAAATTCACAACTTCAACTGCAGCTGCGCGCCCGTGCTCTAATTTAAATTTCGCGTCAATGTCTATAATCAAATCCCAGCCTTTGCGCAGATTGTCCAGCTCCTCTTTGCTCAAATTGCCGGAAAGCTGCATTGGATTTTGCCAGCGCTCAACCGAGCAATGGAAAGCCACAACACCTTTTTTTGCTTTTTCCAAAATATCCGCAGGGTATTGCAAAACATCAGGCCGCTTTGAGTAGCCTCCGTCGGAAAAAGTCCCTGCTGACTCCCTGTCTTTTGCGCAAGCAAGAATTGCAGACTGCACTTTCGGGTTCGAGTAGTAGCGCAGAATTTGATTTTGAGAAAGCGGAGTTGATGGGGGATCCATGGGAAAGTTTCTGCGAGAAGATTTATAAGGATTCGCTTCTGAAGTAAAATTATGGAAAGGAAAAATTTATTATCCCGCGAAGTTTCAGACTTCCGAATAGAAAAAGATTCTGTCGCGCAGCTAATCTCCAAAATGCGCGCCGGCGGGGGGTTTTCCGCAAAAGGATTTGGCACATCTGTGGAAATTTTGTCTGAAATGTTTGCTGACAAAACCTGCAAAAAGTTTTTTTCTTTTCCTGCGGATATTTGCGCCACTGGACTTAGAGGAGCGATTGCGCAAATGATTGAAAAGAATTTAATTGATGTTATAATTACAACCTGCGGCACGCTTGACCATGACCTTGCGCGCGCATGGGGCGGGAAATATTTTCACGGCGCGTTTGAAATGAATGACGAGGAATTGCGCGAGCTTGGAGTAAACCGGTTGGGAAATGTTCTTGTTCCAAATGAAAGCTATGGAGAGCCATTGGAAAAAAATATGCGCCCGATTCTTGAGGAATTGCAAAAGAAAAAAACTGAATGGGGCGGGCGCGAATTAATTGAAGAATTTGGAAAAAGGCTTGATGACAAAAATTCAATTCTGTTCCAAGCAGCGAAAAAAAATATTCCAATTTATGTTCCTGGAATCACAGACGGCGCATTTGGCTCCCAGCTTGTGTGGTTTTCTCAGGAAAATAAATTTTCTGTTGATTTGCTCA
>CAZROS010000125.1:0-2225 GCA_964601825.1 uncultured archaeon
CCTGTGCTTCTGTTTACAACAACTCCCAAAATATTTTTGTTGCAGTCGCGGCAGATTTTGATTGCTTTCAGAGCATCAGTAACAGCCGGCAGCTCCGGATTTGTCACAACAATAATATCATCTGCGATTTCAATTGCTGTGCGCGCTTCTTTTCCCAAGCCTGCTGCTCCGTCGAGAAAAATAAATCCGCGGCGCGGCAAAAGATTTTCAACTGCATCGCGCAATTTTTCCACATCAATTCTTGTAAGGGAATTTACTGACAAACTTGCAGGAACAACGCGCACGCCAGAATCATGGATGTAAATTGTGTCGTAAATTTCGCATTCGCCTGCGAGAAAATTGTGCAAAGTTTTCGGATAGAGAGGAATTCCGAAATGCAAACCCAAATTTGGAGTTGTGACATTTCCATCTATAACCAGAACATTATGCCCGCGGTCAGCGAGAGCCACAGAAAGATTTGCTGTGGTTGTTGTTTTTCCCACGCCGCCCTTTGCGGAGATGATTGAGATGATTCTGGTCATGGATTTAGTTTGAATTATTAGAATAAAAAGGTTTCAAAAACCAAATTTATAAGTTATCATTTGCAATTTAGCATATGCGCCCGTAGCTCAGCTTGGTAGTAAAGAAATTTACTAAGCAAATAGAGCGCTTGATGATTAGGCGAACCTTCTAATCCAAGATTGGAAGAGATGAAAGCAAGAGGTCGCGGATTCAAAGCGAAGCCCTTTTCGCAAAAAGGTCTTTGCAAACCCTAAAAGGCAGATAGCCATATTAGGAAAATGAAAATTCCGTCGGGCGCGCCAAAATAATTTTCGTGAGCTTATGGACTTCATCAAAATAGAAAAAAAGTGGCAGGCTGCTTGGGAGAAGAAGAAAATTTTTGATGCCAGCGAGAAATCAAAAAAGAAAAAATTTTACTGCCTTGAAATGTTCCCATATCCATCGGGCTCGGGCCTGCATATGGGGCACACGAAAAATTATGTGATTGGAGATATTTTCAGCCGCTTCAAAAGAATGAAAGGCTTCAATGTTCTTTATCCGATGGGCTATGATGCCTTTGGATTGCCTGCTGAAAATGCCGCAATAAAGGCCGGAGTTGATCCGGAAAAATACACAAAAGATATTATTGCGAATTTTGTAAAGCAGCAGAAAGCAATTGGGCTCAGCTACGACTGGTCGAGAATGCTTGCGACTTGCAATCTTGAATATTACAAATGGAATCAGTTTTTCTTTTTGAAATTTTTCGAGAAAGGCTTGGTCTATAGAAAAAAAGCTGCTGTGAATTGGTGCCCGAAATGCCAAACTGTTTTGGCGAACGAGCAGGTTCAGGGCGGAGTTTGCTGGAGGCACAATGAAACGCAGGTTGAAATAAAACAGCTTGAGCAGTGGTTTGTAAAAACAACAAATTACGCGGATGAGCTGCTTGAGGGAATAAAAGAATTGCAGTGGCCAGAGAGAATTAAAATTATGCAGGAGAATTGGATTGGGAAAAGTTTTGGGACTGAGATTGATTTTGAAATTTCAACCAAATCAAATTTTGTATTGTTACGTGGGTACGAAGGATCTTCTGATATAAATTTTTTCCCATGGCTCAAGAAAGAATTAGAAAATGGTGGGCATAAAGTAAGTTCGCCAACTCTACCAAATACAAAGAACCTAATAGAGGATAGGATTAGATATGTTTTGGAAAACGAAAGTTTTGATGAAACTACCGTGTTACTAGCATGGAGCACTGGGACGCCGGTTGCTTTAAAAGTTTTAGAGCAACTGAAAGGTCCTATTAAGAAATTAATATTGGCAGCTGGATTCATAGAACCAAAATTTAAAGACCATCCAAGAGCTTTAGGAAGTTTCAATTGGAAATTTGATTTTGAAAAAATCAAAAAAAATGTTAAAGAAGTAATTATTCTTAGAGCTTCCAATGACTCTGTTGTTCCAAAAGAACAGGCAGAAAAGATACAAAAATCTATCGGCGGAAAAATAGTTAATTTCAAAGCAGAAGATGATCATATGCGTGGTAAAGAAGAGCCAGTTATTTTAGCCAATTGTCTGGAAAAGTGGCCAATATTCACAACTCGTCCTGACACAATTTTCGGGGTTACTTTCATGGTTGTTTCCAGCCAGCATCCGCGATTGATGGAGTTAACAACTCCTAGCCAAAAAAAACCAATGGAAGAGTTTTTGAAAAAAATAAAATCAACAAGCGAAAAGGAAGCAGAAGAGCT
>CAZROS010000126.1:0-2201 GCA_964601825.1 uncultured archaeon
GCCGCGTCAATCACTGCATCAATATCCAGCTCATATGGCTCGCGCTGCTGCAAAATTCTGCCGGTCGGGTGGAACAAAATATCCGCGTGCTCGTTTTCCATTGCAGAAATAATTCTTTTTGTCTGCTCCTCGCGCGAAAGTTTAAAATTGCTATGGACAGCAATTCCCACAACATCCAATTGTTTCAAAGCCTCATTGCTGATATCAAGCTTTCCGTTTTTCAAAATATTCACTTCAGCGCCTTTCAGAATTTCAAATCCATTTAGTTTTTTGTTTGCTGAATCAATTTCCTTTGCCTGCTTCAGCAAGCCTTTCTCATCAAGCCCGCCGGCCATTGCAAGCGAGCGCGTGTGGTCTGTGATTGCAATATACTCAAGCCCGAATTTTTGCGCAGCCTGAGCCATTTCCAAAATAGAATTTTTCCCATCAGTCCAGCTTGTCTGCGTCTGCAAATCTCCCTTGAGAGAATTGTATTCAATAATTTTCGGAAGCTTTTTATTTTGCGCAGCAAAAATTTCTCCAGTGTTCTCGCGCATTTCCGGAGGCATCCACGCAAGCCCGAGCTTTTCATAAACTTCCTCTTCGGTTTTTCCGGCAATTTGTTTCTGGGCTTTGAAAATTCCATACTCATTTAATTTAAAGCCTTTGCTGATTGCGATTTTTCTCAGGGAAACATTGTGGTTTATGTTTCCGGAAAAATATTGCAGGGCTGCCCCAAAACTTTTTGCTTCCACAACACGCAAATCGCAGTCGCAGCCGATTTTCAAACGAACAGTGGATTTCGTTGGGCCTCTCGCATAAACAGCAGCAACCTCGGGCATTTTCACAAAAAAATCCATGACTTTCGCGGGCGCGCTTGAAATCGCAAGAATATCTATATCCCCAATTGTTTCCTTTCTTCTTCTGAGAGAGCCTGCGATTTCCACTTGCTCAACTTCTTTCAGATTTTTCAAACGGGCCTGAATTTCCCTCGCAGCCGGCAATGCCACGCCAAGAAGCAGGCGGCCGTGCGAGCGCTTGAAAAATTCAATTCCCCGCAAAATATTTTCCTCGGATTTTTTCCCAAAGCCCTCGAGCTTTTCAATTTTTCCTGCGCGGGCGGATTTTTCCAAATCAGAAAGATTTTTTATTTTCAGTTTCTGGTAGAGAATTTTTATTTTCCGCGGGCCCAAGCCCTCGATGCCTGAAAGGCTTTCAATATCCACGGGAATTTTTTTCTTCAGCTCCTCATAGCTCTTGGAAGTTCCTGTCAGAATAAGCTCTTCAATTCTTTTCGCAATCCCCTCGCCCACAAATGGAATTTGCATCAGCCCATTCAATCCGCTGGTTTTGTAAATCTCCTCTGCCTCTTTCTCAAGCGCCTCAACAGACTCCGCGGCTTTTTCATATGCGCGCGGCTTGAACTGCACATTGTCCATTTCCATGTAGAGTGCGATCTCAAAAAGGATTTTGGATATCTCGGAGTTTTTCATAGGAGAAATTGGAATGGGGTGTTTAAGAATATTCCAGAAGGAAAATACAAAGTTTGGTGTTTGGAAATTTTACTGACGAGCATTATGTCCTGAAAGTAGTGACTAACCGAAAGCTTTAAATAGTAGTATTGTTATAGTTAATTTGGGGTAATTCAAAATGAAAAAAGTACCACTTGTTGCGGGGAGGTTTGAAGAACATGCTACTAGTCCATCTCCTGAAGCCCCTGAATTAAGAAAACATTTAGACCAATGGGGCGCAAATAGGAGTAAAGACGCTGAGGATGCGACTAGGGATGGTGAATTGCCGCGATATGTTTTACGACAGAATGTTCTATATGAAGAAAAAACTTTAGGACCAGGAGTTGAAATCCCATTTAGACATAAACCTTCTATAGAAGAGGTGAGAGCTGTAGCTGAAAATGTTGCTAGATTTATGTCTCAGCACACAGGCAAACCTCATGAAATAGAAGATATTTCTCAAGTGAATTATCTCAATGGAGTAACAGAATACTTTGTTAAGCGAAAACCTAGGAGTGGCGAACCCCCCTCATTGATTAGTCCATGTTATCGTGTATCTCGTGGTTTGTCACCAGGTGTAAAAGTTGTTACTGTTCGTCCAGAGTCATCACGCGAACATGATAGAAACGCGCTTCAAGTTTATGCTCAGTCTATAATTTTGGCTTTAGCTTAGCAGCTCAGTTATAAATATTATCTTTTTTAAATCCAAAA
>CAZROS010000127.1:0-2165 GCA_964601825.1 uncultured archaeon
AATTTTATTCCCAAGCGCCGCGCCTGATAGTCTGTTGTGTTTGAGCATGAAACAATCTCGCGGTATTTTCCCTGCGCGGGAAACCAGCCTTCCAAATCATATTTCTTCGCAGCAATTGTTCCAATGTCGCCAGTGCAAATGTTTACAACGCGGAAAGGAATTTCAAGTGTTTTGAAAAATTCTTCTGCGCTTTTAATTAATTGCTCATGCAGTTTCCAGCTCTGCTCAGGAGCGCAGAAGCAAATCTGCTCAACCTTGTCAAACTGATGCACGCGAAAAATTCCTTTTGTGTCCTTTCCGTGGCTGCCTGCTTCTTTCCTGAAGCATGGGGAAATTCCTGCGTAAAATTCCGGCAAATCTTTTTTCAGAAAAGTTTCGCCCGCGCGCATTGAAACAAGCGCATGCTCGCTTGTTGCAATCATATGCAAGTCCTCGCCTTCAATTTTGTAAATCACGCTCTCAAAATCGGAAAAATCAACAACGCCCTCATAGCTCTTGCGATTTATCATGTACGGAGGCTGGATTGCTGTGAAGCCTTTCTTTTTCATAAAGTCAAGCGCGTAGTTCATCAAAGCATAATTCAACCGCACCAAATCTCCGCGCAAAAAATAAAACCGCGCGCCGGAAGTTTTTGCCGCGCGCTCAACATCCAAAAGCCCGAGAGGCAAAAGCAAATCTTGGTGGTCTTTCGGAGCAAATTTAAATTTTGGAATTTTTCCCCATTTCCTCAGCTCAATATTTTCAGACTCATCTTTTCCAACTGGAACTGATTCATGCAAAATGTTCGGCAGGCGCATTAGAATCCAGTTGCAGCGCTCGCTCAGCTCAGAAATTTTCCTGTCGTTCTCTTTTATTTTTTCTGGAATTTCCGCAGCCTGCTTCAGCAAAGCAGAAGCGTCCTTTCCGGATTTTTTCAGTTTTCCAATTTCCTCTGATAATTTATTTCTATCTGCTTTCAGCTTGTCGGTTTCAGCAGTCAGGCTGCGCCACTGCTTGTCTTTTTCTATAAGCTTATCAAGCCAGCCAAGCTTTTCAGAATCGCCGCGCTTCTTTAAATCTTTTCTAACAACATCTGGATTTTCCCTTATGAGTTTTATGTCGAGCATGAAAATTACCTGAGAATCCTTCTAAATCCAAATTTAAATGCGTTTCAAAACAGCGCATAAATAAACGGCGATAGGACTGAGGACTGGCTGAAAATTATCAAAACTCCCACAAGCAAAAGCAAAACTACAACTGGAACAAGCCACCAAGCTTTTCTCTCTTTTAGGAAAGAAAAAATTTCTCCAAGAAAAGATTTGTTGTTTCCCATTTTATCATCTCTCAATTTGAGGCAAAGAATTTTTAACCGCATCATTTAAAAACATTTGCTTGAATGTCGCGTCAGCAAGAGTTTTGTAGCCAGCAGCTGTCATGTGGAAATCTTGAGAATAGAAAAGCGGGTGCTCTTGTGAAGAATTGAAATCCAAGTAAGTGTCTATATAGAAAATTCCATTCTTATTTGCAAATTCATGCATTCTTTCAAAAACTTCCAGAGAATAAATTTTACCTTGCTCAAACCCCCACATCTTTCTTCCTGCGGACCATTCGCCTTCAATCTGGTTTCCGCGCGGAAAGGAAACTAAAATAAAAGTTATGTTTTTTTCTTTCGCAAAGTCCGCAATTCTTTTTATTTCATGGAAAGTTCTGTTGTAGTGAGGATCCAATTGCGTGGAAGTTAAATTGAAGCGCGTGAGAAACATATTGTCGCTTGCAATGTCACCTGGAGTTATCACATACTTTTTGAAAATCGCGCGGCCTGCCCTGTATGCCAGAATGCAGAGATTGAATTTGTATTTGCTGCAAGTATATTCCAAATCTTTCCAGCCTGGCGCTGTGAAACTGTCCGGTGGCACAGCAACAACTTCGCCATCAGAATCTTTAACAGCAGTCTTTTCATAATTGTAATCATCCTGCGCATCAGACAAATCAAAATTTAAAATTACTAAATCCGGATTTAGTTTCGCGAGATAATTTTTCAGATATAGAAACTCAACCATTGGAGAGCCGCCTGCGATTCCACCATTCACAACTTCTGCTTGGTATCCTTTTTCATCAAGCATTTTTTGCAGTTGTGTTGAAACCATGCTGTCATAATTAACTCCCTCGCCTTCTGTGAAAGAATC
>CAZROS010000128.1:0-2144 GCA_964601825.1 uncultured archaeon
AAAATTTTGCTTGTTGCCGCATTTTCCAATTTAGGCTCAATGATTGGAGTTTTTATTGCTCTGCCGATGGTTGCGGGATTGGTTGGATAGTTTTTTAAATCGCAGCCGCGAAACTATTGCATGAAAAAAATCTTTTTCGCAGCTCTGATTTTTGCAATAATTCTCTCCGCTGGCGCGCAGGCAAAATCCTTCAGCATAGAAAGCGCAGACATTTCTGCAAAAATCCTTTCAGATGGCTCAGTTGATTTTTCCCAAACAATCGCAATAAATTTTCTCGGGAGTTTTTCAGAAGGGTTTGTTGATTTGGATTTGGACGCGGAACAGAAAGCAGCGTTTGATGATTCGAGCGTTTCTGTAAGAGAATATGGAAAAGAAGGCGATGACAGGCTGCCTGCGCAAATTTCAACAACTGCAAAGGGAAAAACAATAATTTGGGTTATGTCCGCTAACAATGAGAAGCGGATTTTCATAATCTCATACAAACTGAAAAAAACTGTTACTGCTTATGCAGATATTGCAGAATTCTACTGGAAAGTCTGGGGCGCAGGTTGGGCTTCGCCTGTGCAAAAAATGAAAATTTCTGTTGAGCTTCCGAGAGAAGTTTCTGATAAAAACAATTTGTTTGGTTGGGGCCACCCTCAGCTGAATGGGATTGTTGCAATTGCAGATAACAAAACAGTTTTGCTGGATGTGAAAAATGTTCCTGCAAACCAGTGGGTTGAGGCAAGAGTTATTTTTCCTGCAAATATTTTGAGCTCAACTGCGGGAGCGAAAATTTCTGCTCTTTCTGCGAAAGAAAGAATTTTGAAAGAAGAAGAGAATTATGGAAAACAATCTCAAGCACAGGAGCAGGGAATTATTGGAATAATTCTTGGCTTGGGCTTGCTTTCAATTTTTATTTTTCCGGCAGCAATTATAATTTTATTTTTGCATTTCTATTTCAAATACGGCCGCGAGCCGAAGCTTCCTGAGCAGAATTTTATTTACATAAGGGAAATTCCTTACAATTACGGGCCGGCTGTTGCTGCTGCAATTTTGGAGTGGGGAGTTCAGGAGAATGATATTTCCGCAACTTTCATGGATTTGGTTCGCAGGAAATTTTTCAAAATTGAAGAATTTAGAAAAGAGAAATTTTTGGGGATTTTTGGAGACGACCGCGATTACACAATCACAAATTTGAACAAGCCAACAGCAGAGCTAAAGCCTCATGAGAAAAAAGTTTTTGATTTATTTTCAGAAAACATGGCTGGAGGAAAAATTTCCATAAGCGAGTTCCAGAAAAAAGTTTCTTCCAATTACAAGTACACAAACTTTTTTTCAGAGTGGCAGAAGCTTGTGGAGCAGGAAGTGAAAGCGCTCGGAGTTATTGACAACACTGGCAGGGACAAATTTTTGAAATTTGGCGGGGGGATTTTGCTTGTTAGTTTTGTTTTGAGTTTTCTAAGTTTTGGAATTATGATGCTTGGAACAATACTTTCTGGTTTCACTTATACTATTTTGGCAGTTGTTTTCAAAAGCGCGCTCGCGCGCCGCACCCAATTAGGCGCAGAGCATTATGCGAAATGGAAAGGCTTGAAAAAATTCCTAAGCGAGTTTGGACTTATGAAAGAAAAACTTCCAAAGCAGATTTATTTGTGGGAGCAGTATTTGGTTTTCGCAACAGCTTTTGGAATTGCAGAGCAAGTCAGCAAGTATATGGACACGCAGTTTCCGGTTGAGCAGAGAAGAAAATCTGCTTTGTACACAGGCGGGACTTTTGGAATTTATTCCGCGCCCGCTTTCCGCCAGAGTTTTTCAAGTTTTGGCCCGCGCTCCTCTGGCTCTGCTGGGCATGGTGGAGGATTTTCTGGTGGTGGCGGCCATGGTGGTGGGGGCGGGGGCGGGGGATTTAGATAAATTTTTCTTTCTCTTGGAAACTTACATTCTCTTTCTTTTTCATCTGCAAAAACCTTATGGGTTTTGCGAGCTCGACGAAAGCTTCGCTTTCGTCCGATGCTCAGAACAGAAAAGAAAGAGAAGGGAGATTGGTGGACTCTGTGGGAATTTCTTTTTTATATAACCGCGAAGCGGCTATCTGCCTTTTTGGATAAACCCTAAACTTTTTTGCGAAAAAGTTTCGGGACTCGAACCCACAACCTCCTGCT
>CAZROS010000129.1:0-2123 GCA_964601825.1 uncultured archaeon
GCGAGGAAATAAAAAGAAAAATTTCAAAAGCTTTCTGCCCGGAAAAAATTATTGAGGAGAATCCAATTTTGGAATACTGCAGATATTTAATTTTTGAGAAATTCAAAACTTTGAAAATTGAAAGGCCAGCGAAATTCGGCGGCTCGCTCGAGCTTGCGAATTTTGATGAGCTTGCGAAAATTTACAGCGAAGGAAAACTTCACCCAATGGATTTGAAAAATGCTGTTGCTCTGCACATAGACAAAATGGTCGCGCCAGCAAGAAAGCACTTTGAAAGTGGAAGCGCGAAAAAACTTTTGGAGCAGGTGCGGGGATTTGAGACTACGAGGTAATCAAACCTCTGTTGCGAAAGGTTTTTTATATCTTAATTTCCAACAATTCTCATGGAAAACTCAGCAACGCTAATGCTAGAGGATGGAACAATGTTTCGAGGAAAAGCTTTCGGCGCAGAAAAAGCAATAACCGGAGAAGTTGTTTTCAACACAGGAATGGTTGGCTACACAGAGGCTATAACAGACCCGTCATACAAAGGCCAAATTCTCTGCCAGACTTATCCGCTTATTGGAAATTATGGAATTTCTCAAGAGGATTTTGAATCAGACGGCCCAAAAATTGAAGGCTATATCGCAAGGGAAATCTGCGCAAAGCCGAGCCATAGAACTTCCCAAAGTGATTTGCATTCTTTTTTACAAAGCAGAGGAGTTCCGGGAATTTCCGGAATTGATACGCGTGCTTTAGTTTTGAAATTGCGCGAGGCAGGAGTAATGCTGGGCTGCCTTGACACTTCAGGAATGGGAACAGATGAGCTCGCGCAAAAACTTTCTCAAATGCAAAATCCAAATGAAAAAGATTTGGTTGCAGCTGTGACAGTCCACAAGCCAATAATCTATAATCCAAATGGTAAAAAAAGAATTGTGCTGGTGGACTGCGGCGCGAAAAACAATATTGTCCGCTCGCTTCTGAAAAGAAAAGTTGAAATTATTCGCGTTCCAGCTTGGTACACAGCGAGCCAGATTGAAGAATTCGAGCCAGATGGAATTGTAATTTCAAACGGTCCGGGAAATCCAACCACTCCAGATTACTTAGTCAACACAACAAAAAAACTTATGAACAATTATGCTGTGATGGGAATCTGCCTGGGCACACAATTGCTCGCGCTTGCTGCCGGAGGCGAAACTTTCAAAATGAAATTCGGCCACCGCGGTCAAAATCACGCGTGCATTTCTGAATCAGGAAAAACTTTTATTGTTTCGCAAAACCACGGCTATGCGGTTTCCGAAGAAAGCTTGGAAGGAACAGGCTTCAAAGTTTTGTTCAGGAACGCGGATGACAAAACAGTTGAGGGAATTTTTCACAGAGAGCTTCCGATTTTTGCAGTGCAGTTCCACCCAGAGGCAGCTCCGGGCCCAACAGACACTTCATTTTTATTTGATAGATTTTTGGAGATGATAAACGGTGCCAAAGTTCGACTGGATTAAAAAAGTTTTGATAATAGGCAGCGGCGCGATAAAGATTGGAGAAGCGGGCGAGTTTGACTACTCGGGCGCGCAGGCAATCAAGGCTTTGAAAGAGGAAGGAATTTTTACAATTCTTGTAAATCCAAACATCGCGACAATCCAGACAGATGAAAAATTTGCAGACAAAAATTATTTTCTTCCAATCACAGCAGAGTGGGTTGAAAAAATAATTGAGAAAGAAAGGCCAGATGGAATTCTTCTGGGGTTCGGCGGACAGACTGCTCTCAACTGCGGAATGGAGTTGCATGAAAAAGGCGTGCTGGAAAAATTCAATGTCAGAGTTTTAGGAACTGGAACAGAAGCAATAAAAATTGCAGACGAGCGCGAACTTTTTCGCGAGTTAATGATAGAAAAAGGAATTTCAATTCCTAAGAGCGAGCGGGCGCAAACTTTGGAAGAGGCAATTGAAGCTGCGGACAGAATCGGCTATCCTGTTATGATTAGAGTTTCCTACACGCTCGGCGGCCATGGCTCAGGAGTTGCAAAAAATCTTTCAGAGCTTGTTGAGATTTCTTCCAGAGGGCTTGCACACAGCAGAATTCACCAAATTTTAATTGAAGAATATTTGGAAAAGTGGAAAGAATTTGAGTATGAAGTTATGCGCGA
>CAZROS010000130.1:0-2122 GCA_964601825.1 uncultured archaeon
ACGCAGAGATGAAAAAAACAACACAACAGAGATTCCAATTATAGATGCACCGCAAAACCATACAGAAATAAATCAAACTTTGCCAAACCAAACTCTGCCAATAATAAACACTCCAGACTATCTAAAATATTTCAATGGAGTTTTCACTGGAGACACTTTCATGGGAAATTATGAAATTACAGATGCTCAACATAATCCAGATGGGAATTATTCTATGAGAGTAAAGGACTCACAAAACAGAACTATCCTTGAAACAGATTTAAACGACACAGAAGGCAAGCACTATTTTCAGTTCGGAACAGATGGGATGAAAGCAAACGAGCCTTATCTTGTTGAAATTTTGAGAAATGGAACTTTGGCAGGTGAGCCTTTCAAATTAGTTGTGCCAAACAGCCCACCAACAATTTCTTTAGAGGCAAAAGCTCGTTTAGGTTTTAACAACGAATCAAGAATTTTAGAATATTCTGCGAGAATGAATGATGATAGAGGTTTGAAACAAGTGGATTTTGATTTGTATGACGATAATGGAAGTTTAATTCAACCTCTAAGAAAAGAATCTTTGCAGAGCAAAGGAACACTTTTCAATGGAGTTAAAGTCATAGGCGAAAGCATCAAGGCGGGAATTTATCATGTTGTCGGAAAAGTTTATGATACAGATGGCGCGCAAACAAAAGCGGATGCGGTTGTTGATATTCCAGCAATTCCGATTCCGCCTCCACCGCCAGACAATAATGGAACAGACAACAAAACACATTTTCCTCCAGTAATAACTTCTGCTAAAATGTATATTGACAAAGATACTGGAAAAGCTATTGCTGATTTTCAAATTAATGACCCAGACAGCGACCAATTTTATTTAGACCAGAATTTCAAAGACAATCAAACTGGAGAAAATTTAATCGGAAAAGTTTATAACCGAACTACAATGAGCGGGCATGACATCCATGAAGAAGTTAGCATGGGACAGGGAAATCCAGATGGAGTTTATGATTGGGATATCGGAGTAAGTGATGGTGAAAATAGAACAAACACAACATTCAAAGAAGTTTGGAATTGGATGCGCGACCTTTTAGGATATTGGAAATTTGATGGGAATGGTTCAGATTACATGAAAGGAAATGATGTAACACTTCGTGATAGTGCAAACTTCACTCAAGGCAAGAAAAATCAGGCAGTTAATTTTGACGGAATGGGTGGTAATGTACTTATTCCCAAATCATCTTCTTACAGCCGAAAAGATTTTAGCATAAGCATGTGGTTTAATGCAAGGCAGTTTAGAAAAACTGCTGGGATATTTAATAACGGGGGGGATGCAGGTGCATTTTACATTGTAACAATGGGTAACGGAAATAATGAAAAAATAACCATAGGGAGAGGAGCAGGAGAGGTTTTCGGTCAAACACCACTTTTAAATAAAGATACAGATTACTTCCTAACTTTTGCTTATGATGGAACAAGCGGAAACGCAAAAACATATTTGAATGGAAGTTTGGTGGATAATAGAAGTGTGCCTAATGATTTCAGAATAGCGGGAGATAGAAATTTAACGATAAGTTATCCAATTCATCCGCTTATAAGAGATGGTGGAGATGGAGAATTTTGGAATGGGTGGGTTGATGATTTAAGAATTTATGGCAGAGCTTTATCTGAAAGAATAGTTAGAAAGATTTTTGAGGATGTTTAAATTTTTATTTTTCAACTAATCTGACACGCTTTATTAATCTTAAATTTCATCTTTATTTTATGAAAAATCCTTTCAGGAATCTTAGGCCAATAGACAAAGAAAAATTCTTGGATGAAGTTTTCTCAGCAGCCAGCCGCGCAGTTGCGAAAGAAACATTTGAAGTTGATGAAAAACTTCAGATATACAAGCGCGGATTTTCTATGGCTGCTGAAATCGCAAAGCAAAAAGAAGGCTTGAGGATAAAAACCTGCGGGACTGAAGCTGCCGCGCGCCTCAAAGCATTAAGCCAAGCTGTTCCAGATGCAAGCAAGCTTCCATCGCTTTACAAAGAAATTCTTTTGGTTTTTGCCTCTGAGAGAGATTTGGAGCGCGCAGCCTACCGCCTGAGCTGGGCTGCAAAAAGAATTGAAGGAATGAAAATGCTTTTCCTGCAAAAAG
>CAZROS010000131.1:0-2103 GCA_964601825.1 uncultured archaeon
TCAATGCAACGAACTCTCCTTTTGAAACCGCAAATCCTTCAAGAAAAGCATTTCCGAGGCCCCTGCTTTTTTGCCTAACAAGTTTGGCTCCTTTCAATTCTGGTGGAGTGTCGCTCAAATCTACAACAATAATTTCTCTGCTAAGCCCAGAAAGCTCTTTGTTTACCTTCTCCACAAGCTCCTGTATGTATGGCTCGTTCTTTGTGGGGATTATTATTGAAAGCATTTCAATCCTTTGGACAGAAGGTTTATAATCTTTTTATACGCATCGTCCATTTTTCTTGTATGAGAGTTTGCATTGCGTCAAGCGCTGGCGGGCATTTGACTGAAGTCCTTCAGCTCAGAAAAGCGTATGAAAAATTTCCGCATTTTTACATTATCGTGAAAAGAGATGACAGTGCTTGGCTGGAAAAAAAGAGAAAAGTCTATTATGTGGAAGATGTGCGCCGCAGCGCAGCAGCATTTTCTAAAAATCTTTTTCGGAGCTTAGAAATTTTGAAAAGGGAAAAACCTGATATTCTGATATCAACCGGCGCTGGCGGCGCGCTGCCGGCAATTCTTGCAGCAAAACTTCTTGGAGTTAAAATAATTTTTATTGAGAGCCTTGCGCGCGTTTCTGCTCTCTCGCTAACAGGAAAATTTGTTTATCCTTTTGCAAATTTGTTTCTTGTCCAATGGCCACAATTAGCAAAAGGAAAAGCAAAATTCTGGGGGGCGGTTATTTGATATTTATTTTAGTTGGGACGCACCCGCAGCCTTTTGGCAGGCTTTTAGAAAAAATTGATGCGCTTCTGGAAGAAGGAAAAATAAAAGAAGAAGTTGTTGCGCAGACTGGAATTTCCTATTACAAACCAAAAAATTACAGGGTAAAAAGTTTTTTCGGCAACAGCGAAATGGAAAGCATGATAAAGAAATCTTCGCTGATAATTTCGCATGCAGGAGCTGGAACAATTATTACAGCCTTGCGAGCAGGGAAAAAAATAATTGTTGTGCCGCGCCTGAAAAAATTCGGCGAGCACACAAACGACCATCAGCTTGAGCTCACGCGGGCTATGGAAGCAAAAGGAAAAATTGTTGCTGTTTATGAAATTGAAAAACTTGGAGATGCAATTAAGGCTGTTCGCAAGTTCAAACCTGAAACAGCAACGGAAAGCCCGCTGGCGGAAAAGCTCTATGGTTATCTAAAATCTGTTGGTGATAGAAAATGAAAATTCTACAAATTGGAAAATTCTACTGGCCACAGCGCGGAGGAATAGAAAACCATTTGAAAATTCTGTGCGAAGGTTTGGTGAAAGAAGGCATTTCAGTGCGCGCTGTTGTTAGCAACACAACGCACTATATTTCCCGCGAAAAAATAAACGGAGTTGAGGTTGTGCGCCTTCCTAAGTATGCCACAGTTTTCAACCAGCCGATTTTCGCCGGCTTGGGAAAAGAAATTTCAGACTTCAGGCCAGACATAATTCACATTCACCTGCCAAACCCGCTGGCAACAATAAAAATTCTTGGAACGCGCATTCCTGTTGTTTCCACCTACCACAGCGACATTATTGGAAAACCAGCTGTTCCAACAGCAGCGCAAGAAATTTTCACAAATAGGATTTTGAAAAAATCCGCGGCTGTAATTGCCACAAGCGAGAACTACGCAGGCGGCTCAAAATTATTGAGCGTTGTGAAAGAAAAAATAAAAATCATTCCTCTGTCAGTGGAGCTTGGTAAAATTAAAAGTTCTGGTGAAATAGAAATCCAAAAATTCAAAAAATCCATTGGAATAAAAAATGAATTCATAATATTTTTTGCTGGCAGGCTGATTCCATACAAGGGGCTGCAGTTTTTGGTTAGAGCAATTCCGCTGTTAAATGGAAATTTCAAATTAATAATCGCCGGCTCAGGGCCGTTGGAATCTGAGTTGAAAAATCTTGCAAATGGTTTGGGGGTTTCAGAAAAAATAATTTTCTTTGGCGAGGCTGATGATGAAAGCATGCCAAAGCTATATTCAGCCTGCGATATTTTTGTTCTGCCCTCGCATATGCGCAGCGAGGCTTTCGGAATTGTGCAAATGGAAGCAATGGCTTACAGCAAGCCTGTTGTTTCCTGCAATATTCC
>CAZROS010000132.1:0-2066 GCA_964601825.1 uncultured archaeon
TGTGCAGTTATTTTAGAAATAAAATTTTCTGCGCAGAGTTGTGTTGCCCATTCCTATGAGCGCCCTAAGAAGGGCTCCGCCCTCCTTATGGGTTTATTCTCCCGAGAGTGCTGCTTCGCAGCATTTGAAGGAAGAATAAAAAAATTCAGCCGAAGAGTGCGCATCGATTTTGCATTCAGCAAAAAATGAAAATGCGATCGAGCGGCTGATAAATTTTTTCTAATTCTTTTGCAGGCTAGCGCGAGCTAAAATGAAAAGAATTTTATACCCAGAGGGATGGCGAAAAATATAACTAAAAATAAAGATTTCTCTATCGGCAGAGTGCTAGATTTGACTTCGGGATTTCTACAATAAAGAAAGCTTTTTATTAAATGAGATTAATAAATCGATATGGAAAAATGGATGAAATATATTTTCATTGCAGTAATTTTGGTTGGGGTTTTACTTCGCTTCTATCAGTTGGATAATCAATATCTATACGGAGATGAAAAAACAGAACTAATAGCTTCTCTGAAATTAAATCACCAAAGCTGGCAGTCGGGCGTGAACTACGAAAATCCTCATCCTCCACTAGCAAAGTGGTTAATGGGCATTCCAACAAAGAATATAGAAAGGAATTTTTTGACAGTAACGGGTGACCCGCCCAATTACGTCTTTGAATACTTGCTTTACGAAATTGTCGCTGCAAATTATCTGTCTTCTAGAATAGTTTCTGCAGTCGCCGGTTCTTTGTTTATCGTGTTTATATTTTTGCTGACAAAAAAATTATTTGGTGCAGACTCTGCTTTTATGTCATCACTGCTTGCAGCAGTTTCTGCTGATATGATATTTTTCAGCAGATTAGCTATGGCGCATATATACATGATGTTATTTTCCCTTCTCACACTTTATTTTTATATAAATTATCTGCGCGAAGGAAGGAAGGAAGGAAATATAGTAAATCTTGCTTTAGCAATATTCTTCCTTTTTATGACTGTAGGCTCAAGATCAATACAGCCATTATTTCTGGTAGCATCAGTTCTAATTTCTCAATTTATTTTTAGAAGAAAAAGAGAATATATCAAAGAGAATGTTGCGATATTATTTTCTGTTTTGGTAATTTTTGTTTCTATATTTCTAATTTTGTACAGACCGTATGCAAATGTATTTGATAAATTTGGAATAAAGTCAGTATCAGATATTTTTGGGATTTCTTTCGTAAAACCTATTCTTGATATATTTTTTAGAAATTCTTATGCTAATTTTGTTGCTATTCTTTCAATGATTTTTCTTGCTGCCATTATGGTTTATAAAAAGAAAAAGGATTTCTTTTATTCTATTAAAAATAATAATGCCATTTTCATCTTATTAGCATTTTTTCTAATTTCTTTCTTTGCTCTCGGGCTGTCTAGAGCTTATCAACAAGTAGATTCGTCCAGGTATTCGCTAATTATGTATATTCCTGTTTTTATTTTTGGCGGGTTCTCTGTTCAAAAGGTCTTTAAAGGAAAATTTCTGCTAATAGCTGTTGTTGCTGCTATCGCCAGTCTGATTTCAGTTGCAGGTTTGCTTCCAAACAATCTTCATAATTATTCAAACTTTGGAGTCGATGGCTATGGACTTCTTTCTGGGGAACTTCCGGAAGAGGCGAAGAAATCTATCAACTTCCTCAGTTCTGTTGATTCTCCGCCAATAACCACAAATGATATGAATCTTTTGATATTTTACAAAAGCTCTGACACCAGATATCGCGATCCTATTTCGCTTTTTTTCAATATTAACATAGGCGATGGTATGCCATCTGATCCGAGGTGCAATATAGAAAATATGATGTTGCTAAATAATTTCAAGCCTTTTATTGTTTACTCTCTTACAAATAAAAGCGTTGATAATTTCATCTACGATCCGAATGTTTGCGGTTGGTTTCAGGCTTTGAATATTTCTGAAGCTTTTAGAAACGGAAACATAAGAATTTACAAAATTAATTAAATCTACAGCATCCCCACATTCAGCATGTCATCCACTAAACCCATCAGAAAAACCATCCCACAACTTTCAAAATTCCCTGCTTCCATGGAACTCTGTGG
>CAZROS010000133.1:0-2033 GCA_964601825.1 uncultured archaeon
TCGCGCACATCAGGCTGCTGATCCCATGGAGGCCTTTCTGTGTGGACTGAATTTCCTTTTTCCATTGAGCTGATCATATTGTAGAAATAATCAAAATCAATATTTAGTGTTGCGTCAACATCCCCTTTGTAATCAAGCGCAGGTTTCATTTGCATAATAATTTCCGGATTCACTTGCATAAGCATTTTCGCTTCCTCAACTCCTTTATCTTTTATAGAGAAAATTATATTTGCCTCGCCGCCGAAATTATTTGAAATTCTTTTTATCACATCATAAGCCTGCGGCTCTTTTTTTATCTGAGCAATTTCAGCAGGGCTTGGTCCATTTTCCTGCTCGCCTTCTGGCCCGAGCCTTCCTTCTTTCAAGCCGCGTATGAAAAATTCTTTGAAAACTTCTTTTGGCGGGAAAATATTCATAACCATATATGGACTTAGAACTCTCATGCGCTCTCCAAAGTGGTCGGTCTCAACAAACTTTTCATAAATGTAAATTCCTCCAAAATCTGTTTCAATTCTTTCTGTTATCAAATCTGTTTCAGGCCAATCTCCTCTGTGAAGGCATGTTAAAGATTCTGCAATTCGCTGGTTGTTGCTTACAATGCTCCAGTAAAGGTTTCCAAATGAGCGGCCATAAATCTCAAAGTCCTTTGCATTTCCAGCAACATGCTCTTTCATGAACCAATCCAAAAACCCAGAGGAAAAAGATTTTTCAATTTCCCTTCTTTCTTTCAGAGAAGAGGAAAGCTCGCGCGAGCACCAGTCTGTATTGCTCTGCTGGGAATTTTTCAGCTGGTTGACTTTGTCAAATTTTTCTCCCCAACCACTGAAGCCTGCCCAGCCGTGCGCCCTTTCTGTCTGGCTGAACTGGCAGTTTGCGTTCATTTCAAAACCAGCGACTTCTTCTTGGCGCGGCTGGTCTCGGACGCATGTGAAAGTTTCTATTCCCCAACTGCCTTCAGAGCAGTGGCTTGGCGCGCAGTCGCTGTTAGAATTGCACGGTTTGCACTGCTGGCCTTGAACTTCGCAGCCATTTGTCCAGTCGCCGTCGCAATCATTGAAACCTTGCGCGCACTGACACCATCCTTGCGCATTATTGCAAACTTGATTTTGCCTGCAGCCTTTTTTCACGCAAGAATCTTCCGGACTCGCAGTCTGCGGCGGGCCTTGGTCAATCATCTGATAACCAGAAATAAAATTGCCAGTTGGAGTTGAGTTTGTTGTTGTGGTCGTCGCCTGAACAGTTGTAGTTGTTGCCTGCGATGTTGTTGTTGAAGCGGCTGTTGCATTTGTTTGCGCAGCAGTTGTCGTCGGCGCGTTTGTTGAAGAGGTTGTTTGAATTGCAATTCCAAATTTCGCTTCGCATTCTTCTTTTCTGTTAAAGGAATTTTGATTGTCAGCTCCGCAGCCTGAGCCGCACGGGTCAAATTCGCATTTGTTGTCTTGCATCTCCCACATTGGAATGCAGACCGCAGGGCAGATTCTTCTTCCGCTATCTGGCTGACCTATTTTTTCTTCTGGCCGCGCAATGCATTTTGCGTCCGAACACATTCCTGCTGGCCCGCAGTCATTGTATCTTCCTTCGCAATGTGTGCTAACTTTTGTTTCATTAAAAGTCAAAAGTTTTTTTCTGAATTCAACCTGCTTCACAATCTCAGAAGTTTTTTCTGTTAAAAATTTATCAAATATTTTTTCCAGTCTTGCATCGCGCTCTTTTATTAACTGGGCTCTTTCCTCTTTCGGAAGCTGCCAGTCATTAACTTTATCGTTTATCGCTTGCAGAGCAACATCAACCTCTCCTTGGAATTCTGCGAATTCATCTGAGAACTGCGGATATTTTATGTTGTCATAAGTTTGCGCAGACTGCTTCAGTCCTGAAAAAAGTTTTTCAATTATCAAGTAAAGCTCATCCAATTTTTTATGCTCGTAAGTTTCAGAGAAAAATTGAATTGGCTCTGTTTTCTGCAAATTATAACTTCTGTCAAAAGCCTCTACCCAACCACCAATGTGGGACGATGACCAGTCTTTGCAGTCCAC
>CAZROS010000134.1:0-2027 GCA_964601825.1 uncultured archaeon
GCAGCTCAAATTCAGCCTGCGGCTACAAGCAAATTTGCTCGAATAAAAAATGCGTGGATGTTCAATGCACAACTGATTCCCAGTGCAGCGGGTGCAAGAGATGCTCGGGCAACAGCTGCGTGTCCTGCGGCTCTGGGGCTTATGGATGCTATTGCTGATTTTTAGAATTATTTTTTCTCAAGGAATTTTTTCAAACCAGCCTGCAAAACCCACAATCCAAGCATCGCGCATTTTTTCCTTGCTGGGCTCACATCAATCCCAATCATTTCCAGAATTTCTTTTTCTCCAAATTTCATAACTTCAGAAATATTTTTTCCCTTTGCTTTTTCTGTTAGCATGCTCGCGCTTGCCATTGAAATAGCGCAGCCTGCTCCGCGGAATTTTATTTCAGAAACTATTTGACCATTTGCTTTTGCGAAAATTTCTATTTCATCCCCGCACAAAGGATTCAAATCGCGCGCATGAATTTGCGCATTTTTTATTTCCCCAAAATCGCGCGGATTTTTGTAGTAGTCCAATATTTGTTCGGCGTACATGTCAAGGCTCATGTTGCCACCTCTGCTATAGTGTCTCCTCTTCTGACAAGACCTTCATCAATAACACGCGCGTACCAGCCTCTTCTGTTGGATTCTCTGTTTCCGTTTGGCAATAGTGCTGTTCTAAATCTATCATAATTTTCTTCCCCTACATATGGCAAAGTTTTCAAAAATTTGCATGGGGTGCAAGCTCTGGAAATTTGAAGAACTGCTTCTCCTACTCTGTATTTTCTTTCTGGAGCAAAACTAAAATAATCAATTCCTTCAGTTGTTAAATTTTCTCCGAGATGTCCCGCCTCAACAGGCCATCCTTCTGATTGCAATTGCCGTAGCATTTCTATAGGCATTATTAGAATTGCCCTGTCAAGTTCGTTTCCCTTCTCAAATCTGTGCGTGCAGTAGTCTCCCTCCAAACCAATGCTGGCAACTCTTGCTTGTTCTACAGGAACTTTTGGAAGGCCGCGCTCTCCTGCGGTCTGCGGCTTAACATTTATTTGGTAAACTTTTCCTTGCACAAAATCAAATCCTCAAAACTTTTTTTACTTTTTTCAAACCTTCAACAAGCGCGTCCACATCCTCTTTAGTGTTGTAAATGTAAAAGCTCGCCCTGCACACAGCAGAGATTCCCAATCTTTTCATAAGCGGCTGGCAGCACGCGTGGCCGCTGCGAATTGCAATTCCGGCCTCATCTAAAATCTGCGCAACATCATGCGGATGCGCTCCTTTCAAATTAAATGAAACAACTCCGCCGCGATTTTCTGCTTTTACTGGGCCGAAAATTTTCACGCCAGAAACTTTTGAAAGTTTTTCCAAAGCATATCGTGTAATTTCAATTTCATGCTCTCGGATTTTTTGCATTCCAATTTTTTCCAAATAATCAATAGCTGCGCCGAGCGCAATCGCACCCTCTATATTTGGAGTGCCTGCCTCGAATTTCCATGGGATTTCATTATAGGAAGTTTCTTCTAATTTCACTTCACGAATCATGTCCCCACCGCCCAAAAACGGAGAAAGTTTTTCCAGTAAATCTGCGCGCGCCCACAGAACTCCAATCCCAGTTGGCCCAAGCATTTTGTGCCCAGAGAAAGCAAAAAAATCGCAGCCAAGTTTTTTCACATTAACAGGCATATGCGGAACAGACTGCGCGCCATCCACAAGCACAAAGCTGCCCGCCGCATGCGCAAGCCTGCAAATTTCTTCAACCGGATTTATTGTTCCGAGAACATTTGAAACATGAGTTAGGCAAACAAGTTTTGTTTTTTTGCTAAGCAATTTTTTGAATTGCTGCAAATCCAGATTTCCATTTTCATCAACATCTACAAATTTCAAAACAACTCCCCACGATGTCAGAAACTGCCACGGAACAATATTTGAATGGTGCTCCATTACAGTTGAGATTATTTCATCTCCGGGCCGCAAACTTTTTCCAAGCGAGTAAGCAACTAAATTTATTGCCTCGGTTGCGTTGCGCGTGAAAATTATTTCTTTGCT
>CAZROS010000135.1:0-1988 GCA_964601825.1 uncultured archaeon
TTTCCGGGCCGGCTTTTTGTATAAGCGCGCCAGTGCTTTCGCGCGCAAGAGAAGAGCCCATTCCATTTGTGATTGAAAAAACTTTTGCCCCGCGCTCTTTCGCAATTCTGATTGCGTTCAAAGTATCTGCGGTTTCTCCAGATTGGGAAACAGCAATGACAAGGCTGCTTGGATTCAAAAATTCCGCGAACTGTGGAAACTCATGCGCGTAAATCGGCCGCACGCTTTTCTTTGCGACTTTCGCAAAAACATAGCTCGCGGAAATGCAGCCGTGGAAAGCTGTGCCGCACGCAACCAAGTAAACATCTTTCGCATTTTTTATTTCTTCTGCAATTTTCATTACAATATTTTTATCCTGCGCAATCGCGCGCTTGATTACTTCAGCCTGCTCCATAATTTCCTTTATCATAAAGTGGTCGAAGTTTCCTTTCTTCGCCTGCTCTGCGTCCCAGTCAATCAAGTAAGGCTGGCGGCCAACTGGAATATTTTTCGCGAGGCTGAAAAGCTCATAGCCACTTTGAGAAATTACAACCATTTCCCTGTCATCCAAATCAATAACTTTTTTCGTGTGATCCAAAAAAGCAGGAATGTCAGATGCAAGGAAAAATTCCTCCTCGCCAACGCCGAAAACCAAAGGGGATTCGTGGCGCGCACCGATTAATTTTTTTTCATCAACATTGTAAGCAGCAATTGCCCAGCTGCCCTCTACGGTCTTAAGAGTTTCTTTTGTTGCATCAATAAAATTTTTTCCCTGTTTCATAAATCTTTCTATCAGAATTGGAATCACCTCAGTGTCAGTCTGGCTCTTGAAAACAAATCCCTCACGCACAAGTTGGTCGCGCAGCTCTTGGTAGTTTTCAATAATTCCATTGTGGCAGACTGCAATTTTTCCATCATTAGAAAGATGTGGATGTGCATTGGCTGCTGTAACTCCTCCGTGCGTTGCCCAGCGCGTGTGGCCTATTGCAACCGGCGCAGAACCTCCATCGAAACTAAAGTTCGCAAAAACAGAATCAACTTTTCCCGGCTGCTTGTGCACAAAAAATCCTTGCCCATTTGGCACAGCAATGCCTGCAGAATCATACCCGCGGTATTCAAGCTTGCGCAGGCCGTCTACAACAATTTGAACCGCGTTCTTTTTTCCATAGTAGCCGATTATTCCGCACATGTTATCACAAAATTAAAAAAGTTTTCCTATTAAAGCGGCTTATGAACCGCAGGTATAGAACCTTTAGCTCGCGTGGGCTTTATAAATCTTATTAACATATTTTTAGTAGTGTTAAAAGAATATTTGTAATGGTTGATATGGCGCACCTAATTGAGCAAAAAGACGGAAAAAACCTTTCAGCGGGCGCGAAAATCCTTGAGCCGCGCAAAATCAAAGCTGCGCTCGCGCCGCTTGCGTGGAAAATTTTGCAGACTCTCGCAGAAAGGCCAAGCTATCCGAAAGCTCTTAGCAGAAAATTAAAAATGCACGAGCAGAAAATTTATTATCATATTAGAAATATGGAAGCCGCGGGCCTGATTGAAAAAGTTGGGGAGGAAAGCAGGCTGGGAGCAACGGCAAAATTTTTTGCTCCCACGCACATGGCTTTTGCGATTCTCCTAAAGCCCATGGAGCCTGCGCAGAAAATTTTTTCGCTTTCGCGCGAGCAGAAAAAATTTCTAGAGCCGTTTGTGATTGATGGAAAAATAAACGCAAAAATAATTATGGGCAGCCCGGAGCCGCACGGGCCTGCTAAAACAAGAGCAAAAGACGGACCGGCTGCTGCGCAATTTTCTCTTTTCCTCGGAACTTTTCTCCATCACAGCCCGCCAGCCTGCGTGAAAACTGACACTGAAGTGCGGCCCGAGGAATTGAAAGAAAATTTAATTTTGATTGGCGGGCCGCGAGTTAATGCAATCACGCAAAAAGCAAATCCACGCCTGCCGATAAAATTTATTGAAATGAAACATCAGGAAAATTTCTTCGCGAGCATTTACTCCGA
>CAZROS010000136.1:0-1976 GCA_964601825.1 uncultured archaeon
ATTGATTTTCAATTTGACGCGAAAAACAAAAGACGGGCTACAGCCGGCAGACCTCTACTTTCTCTTTCTTTTCTCCCTTCTCTTTCTTTTCTGTCAAGAGCATGAAAAAGAAAGAGAATGTAAGTTTCCAAGAGAAAGAAAAATTAAAAGAAAGAAGAGATAGGTTGCAGTGAAAATCTAAAGGATTTTCACGCACAGAAAAATTCCTCAAGGAATTCTTTCTGCTGTCAAAAGAAAGAAAAAAATTAAAGATAAATAAAATGTAAGTTTCTAAGAGAAAGAAAAAATATTTTTGTTTGGACTTACAAGAAGAAAATTAAGTTTCCAAAAGAGAAAAATTATTTCTTTTCACATATTAGTTAGCGAGCGCGCATGAGCTTGCTCTGCGCGCGAGCAGCATAAAGCATTTAAACCTTCATCTTCAATTTTACCTATGGCAGAAAAAGCAGAATACTCGCAGCCGCAGGGCATGGCGGGAATTGTCAGGTATTATGATGAGGATAAGAGCATTGTGAAGCTGAAGCCAGAATATGTTGTTGCGATTTGCGCGGGGCTTTTTGCTTTGGAAGTTGCGCTGCTGCTGTTTGTGAAATAGAATTTTCATTAGCATTCTAAATAGAGAAATGAAAATTAAAAGAAAAAATTAAAAATTTACTTTGCTTTTTTATTCAGTTCCATTTGGACAACCATCAAACCTATTGGACCTAAAAATAGGAGGATTACAAACCACAGAATCGCAGAATCTCCTTTTTTCACAAAACCAACAAAACCTTCTGCATATTTGTAAACCCAATAGAAATTTACTATTGGTATTATTAAAAACCAAGCTGTTGGGATTTTTGCTCCCAAACTGTTGATTTCTGTTTTTGTTTTTACAAACCAGTATATTGCTGCTATGCCAAATGTCACAAATGAAAGCACGAGCCATAGCCACGGGTTTCTTTGTTCTACCATTTTTATCACTATCTAAGTTTACTTGCCTATCTTAAAAAGATATGTATAACAGTGTTATTGTGGACTGTGTTCAAATACTTATAAATGAGCGCGCGTAAAATTTCATATGACAATTGAAGAAGCAATCAAAAGGCCGTTTCAGAATTTGCAAAAGCTTGCAATTGGAACAATTATTTCTGCAATACCTCTTGTGAATATTATTGCCGTGGGATATTTCTTGGAGTGCTTCCGCAGAAGCATGAAAAAAGACAACAGCCTTCCTGAATGGGAAGATTGGAGCAAAATAATTTTGGATGGGCTAAAAGCAGCAGTTGTGGGAATTGCTTATGCAATTCCACTTATGATTCTCATGTTAATAATTATGATCATTTTTATGGCCATTTTTGGTGGACCTCTGTTAACAGCTGTTGGCGCAATTGCTTCGGGCAATCAGGCTATCGCAAACGTAGCCGATACCTCAACAAAAAATGTAGTTGATACAATAGCAAACGTAGCTGATGCCACAACAAAAATTCAGCAAGCATTTTTTGCAAATATCGGGGCTCTGTTTTTTGTGTTTTTAATTTTTATCGCTGCAGCAATCATCATATCGCTTTTGTCGACTGCTGCAGTTGTCCATTTTGCCGAAACAGAAAAGTTTGATGCTGCTTTTGCCTTCAAAGAGGTGAAATCTGTTGGGCTTACTTTGAGATTTTTAATTTCTGTTCTGGTGGCAGGAATAGTTGCAAGTTTTGTTGGACTTGTAATTGCTATTCCTGTTATTGCTTTAACTTTTGTTCCGCTTGTTGGTGCAATAATAAACTTTTTGGGTTCTGGTCTTGTATCATTCGCAGCAGGAGTAATTTTCTGGACAATTTTGGGTGAGAGATATGCGAGAAATTTTCAGCCTGCAAGAACCGTTTTCACTAAGCCCGTTGAAAAAAAGAAAAGAAAGTAGAATTTAAACTTCTGTTCTAAATAATTATCATGGGCCTCAAGCCAGACAAAACAATAGACAAGTCAGAAATGCGCAAAACTTTTGG
>CAZROS010000137.1:0-1923 GCA_964601825.1 uncultured archaeon
AGCATTTTCCATTTTCAAGCCCGGTTATTCTCACAGTGCCGCTCTCTGGAGTGAACACAGCTTTTCTGCAAACTCTGAAAGATTTTTCAAAGCATAAATTGTCAGAGCCGCAGTTCAGCTCTTTGTCTTCACTAATTTCATCAGCCTCATCTTTTGTGCTAAGCATTACAAAAAGTATATCCCTCAAAACAACTTTCCTGATTTTTCTGACTTCAAGTTTTATTTCTTCAATGTCTGCTGTTGTGAGAGTTCTCAACTTATCCTTTATAGTTGTCTTAATCTCATCAATCTTGCCTGTTGCAGCAGCAAACATATCAGCAACTCTTTCAAATTTCTTTGCATCTGTGCCACCTGTTGATTTATAGTAAGAGGCAATGTCTTTTGACTGCCTTGCCATTTTATCGAAAGTAACTTTCAATTCTTCAAGCTTCAGGGCAAGCGATAAAAGTTCAGTTTCTTCTGGGACTTCTATAATTTTCTCATGCTCTTCCAAATAAACTTTCTCATCACCCGGCTTTACGCATTCGCTGAAAGTTGCGCAGCCCTTGCTGTCTGTTTTTACAACAAGCTCTCCACCTTGATTTTCGCATTCACTATAGGCATTCTTCGGAACTTTCTTGCAGAAGTCTGGCTCGCCGCAGTGCAAAACTGAACACCCTCTTGGGTCAAAATCTTTCACAACCTGCAACCCCTCTTTCTTGCATTTCTCTTCAATCTCTTTCTCAAACTTCGGATTTATCTCTTTTTCGCACTCATGCTTCTCGGAGTGAAGACAAAATGCTATTTTGCACCCACCCTCCAAGCTAGTCTTTAGGGTTCCGCCGGATTTTTCGCAAGTGCTTTGATATTCATTCAGCTCAGAATCTGTTGGGCAGCGGTCGAATTTCTTGAAAACAAATTTTTTATCTGGATCAAACTCGTCCTTAAACTTGCAGTCTGCAAACTCGCAGCCGCGCTCATCTTTCTTTACCACAAACTTACCTTTGTATGATTCGCATTTCTCTTTCAAATCTGATGGGAGCGTTGGGCATTTTTCCTCGGTTTTTCTTTCGCAAACATAATGAGTATATCCTGTAGCTGTGTCTTTTTGCTCCTTGCAGTTCTCGGGCTTTACGAAATTTTCTTTATTCTCTTCTGTATTGTAGCCCTTTGTTGATGGGCATGGGTAAGAACTATCTTTGCACCAAGTCTCACACCACAGGCCGCCGTTTGACTTGCAGTCTGATTCAATATAGCAGTTCCACGGCTGGGATTTTGAACATATAGGGCAAGAGTAAGAGGAGCAATAATTTCCGCACCAGCTTGCTCCTGTACCTTCGCAAGAGGTTTTATCATAACAGTTCCATGACTGCGTTGTTGAGCATTTTTGGCAGGGTGTGTCAGAGCACCAGCCTGTTGATTCTGTGCCGCACCAGCTTCCTCCTGAACCCGAACAAGTATCTTTTGTAAAGCAATTATACTTTTGTGTTTTGCTGCAAGTTGGGCAGTCTGTTGAACACCAGCCACCAGAAGTTCCTGTTGATTTGCACCACTGCGCGCTTACTTTTTTACAGCTTTCTTCATTGTAGCAGTTCCATGGATCGGATTTTGAACAAGTATAAGTTGGGCAGGAATAAGATTGGCAATAACCTCCTGCTCCTCCATATCCTGTGCACCAGCTTGCACCCGCATTCGCGCAAGAGGTTTGATCATAACAATACCATGATTCATCTTTTGAACAAGTATACGTTGCGCATTTTGATTCCTGGCACCAACCAGAAATTGTTGGTGGTGGAGTTGACCCAGTTGCGTAAACTATTGGAGAGCTTGCACACCAGTTTGCGCCTGTTCCTGTGCAGGTTTCTTTTGTTGAGCAATACCAAGATTGAGATTTTGAGCAAGTCGGGCACGAACCTGTTTGGCAATAATTTCCGCACCAGCTTG
>CAZROS010000138.1:0-1907 GCA_964601825.1 uncultured archaeon
CGGAGAAAGCGTGCTTTTTTATTTTATCTTCAGCCTCTTTTGGAGAATCTGTAAGCGCAATATAGCTCGTTGGATCTGAGCTGGACATTTTCCCTCCATTAAGCCCGGTAATAAATTTATGATAAGTAGAGGAAAGCTGCACAAAATTTGCAAATTTAATTCTCTGCGAAATATCTCTTGCCAAGCGAATGTGCGGATCTTGGTCAAATCCAACAGGAACAACAACAGGCACGGCTCCTTCAAATTCTTTTAGCTGTGGGTGCAGCATATCAGAAACCTGCAAGAGCGCAGCCTGCAATTTCCCTGGAGAAATTTCTCCGTAAATCGCCTGCACTTCATTGAAAGTCAAATGGCGCGCAGCAGTGCTAGCAAGAGAATAATAAGCATTTGATTTTTCTCCCTCGCTTGAGCGAGCAGACTGAAAATAAAAATCGCAATTCTTCGGCTTCAGCCCGAGCGCAATATAGTTCAGCAAATATTCCTCGATCGCAACTTTTCTCAGTTCAGCCAAATCCGGATTGCGGGCATTGTAAGCCTCAACATCCGCAACAGCCAAATAAATTTTCGCGCCCAAGCTCTGATAAAAAATAATCTGGTCGGCGACAACTTTGTGCCCCAAGTGAAATTTCCCGGATGGCATCAGCCCGGTCATCATTGCGAATTTTTTCTTTTTCGCAACAGCCTCAGCTATTCTGGAAAAATCTCTCTGTCCATATACAACCCCGCGCGAGAATAAAATATTTTTTCCCAGCGCAGAGGCAAAGCCAGACATGGGCCCGATTCCAAATTCTTTCATGAGCTTTTCATAGTCTATTGAGCCCGAGACTTCCCATGGCGTTACTGTAAAATTTTCTGCGATAAAAATTCACCATTTTAGTTTTTTATATTAATTGAATTTTTATGCACATCAGAAGCTTCGCTTCTGATTGTGGCATGGCAATCAGTTTGTTTGGGTTATTTTAAAGCTTTACAAAGTGCCGACAATAATGAACGCATCGCCCCTTTCAAAATTCAATTCACGTTCAAACATCTTGTTTACCGCTTCATCCTTGTATTTTGGCACAGACTCATATTTGCTTCTTCCGTATGCGCCCTCAACAACTCCACGATTGTTTACTTGGCATCTCAAAATTTTCGCCATGGATTGAGATTTTTCTATTAGGTCATTATACGTTTCCATTATTTGGAAATAATGTCTGTAAGGATTTTCCATAGGATCTTCTGGAAAAAGATCAAGAGGCTCGCATCCACTGCTCAATCTAACAACGTCCATTTTCTTGGAGTATTCTACTACTTTATCGAAAGCAGAAAGAAATTCTTGATTAGGATGCACTCGGCTTAATTGCTTTCTAATACCTCCATAAACTCTTGGGTTTTGTGTACGTGTTGCAATGTATGTCCTTACTGGCCCGGCTTTTGTAGTTTCTATTTTCAATCTTTCTTTGCTCAGAACATCATAGATGCCATTTTGCTGGAAGCGCGGATCAATGCACGTGCCTACAAGATATATTAGAGCATACTCGCCTCGTTTATCATTGAAATGATAGTGGCTGCTTGTAGAGAAGGCAAATGTCTCGCCATTATGCTCAGCCAAGAGCAAAGTTGAAACAGGCAGAACTCTTTCTGCGACTTCTTCCTGAGGCAAGAAAGTTCCAAATGCTTCATTTGCCAATCTTGTAAGTTGAGGTAGAAGACTTTCCTTTTCCTCGGCTTCCAAATATTGAGGGCTGTCCACTCGCCTTATTTTTATCTTCCCAAAGATATTCCCCCTTTATATTTTTCTCACTGACCATACTTTATCACCTCACCAATTTTTTTACCAAATTTGGTAATCAGAATAGGATGCCCATTAACTTTCTCAATCAATCCTTTTTTCACAAGCCCGCGCAGAACAGCCTTTGCAGTGC
>CAZROS010000139.1:0-1892 GCA_964601825.1 uncultured archaeon
ATTTTTACTTTTCTTTTTTCAATTTTTGTTTCCTGAAAAAACCAGCGGTCGCAGACAATCTCGCGCACGCCGGTTGTGCCAGTTTCTGCCATTAATTTTTCTGCGAGCTTTTCTGAATCGGATTTTTTGCAGATTGCGCGCACAACAAAGCCGGGTCGATTCTTTTTCATTACAGCAGGAATTATTGAAACGTCAAGAGCCGGCGGCATTAGCGTGGAAAAAAGATTTCCCAAAATTTCTCCGTCTACATCATCCACATTTGTTTCCAGAATGACAAGCTCGGAAATTTTTGCTTTCATAAGCATAATTGAACCAAAAGCTTTTTAAAGCTTAGGGATAATAGAGTGCTGTGATAAAATGCCAGTAGTAGGAATTGTTGTAAGAAGCATAAACGCAAGGAAAATGGAAGATTTTATTGGAGCTGCGCAGATAAGCAACAATGCGAACATAAAGAGCGTTGAGGAGCAGCAGCTCGTCGCGATTGGCAGGCCTTCGCTGAAAATTTCTTTTGAATATAAATCGGATTATCAGACTGACAAGAAAAAATCTTTTGCGGAAATTGTGATTAATGGAGATGTTTTCTTTGCTGACGGGCCGAATGAAAAAGTTATTGATGGGTGGAAGAAGGAAAAGAAATTGCCCGAGGCTGTGAATCTGAATGTAATCAATATGATTTTGCATAAGTGCATGATTGAATCTTTGGGGTTGAGCGAGAAACTCCAGCTTCCGCCGCCGGTTGCTTTGCCGTTTGCAAGTCCAAGCACTCCGAAGGTTGATAGCCCAAGCAGGTATATTGGATAATTCTTTTGATAGTTTTATTTTTTCTGAAAGATTTCCTTTTACCATAGCTTCTGCCTTGAACTCTCACTTTTTTCGCGTGGGCTTGTGCTTGGAGCGGGGTAAATTATAGTATCCATAAGATATAGTTCTGTAGATATATCTTATTTGATATCTTCTGTGAAAAATATCATGCATGAAATATCTTTAATTAGATATCTCATAATAGATATTTAGTAATGTATTCTGGTTAAAATATAAATCACTAAATACTCGATTTTGCTATTTTTCAGTGAAAATAGAAAAATTCATTTGCGCACAACTGACTTCACAGAATTCCTGTAGGATTCTGCCATGCGCACTAGCGCGGAGGAAAAATCTGTTGATAGCTCGTAGTCCCCGAAGTCTGTGCGGCGCATAATTCCAAGAGAAACCATATCATGTATCACATTGTAAAATTGCCCGCGGGAAAATTTTTCACTGTTAGCAAGCTTTGAAAGCTCGGATGTAGTAAGCATGCGCTCATTCGCAGACTTGAAAGCTGAAACAATAATTTTCGCCGCATCTGCTGCCTTGTTCACTCCGGTTGGGCCGGCCCCGAAAACTATTTCCATTATTTCTTCTATTGGTATGTCGCTCGGGATCACGTTCGCTGAGAAAATCATTCGCGTGTTCTTTTGCCTGCGGTGTTTGAAGGCTCGGGCCATGTAGTATACATAAACTGACTACTTTATAAAAATTTCGCTTTTGCAGAGTAAACATCTTTTGAGAATATTCTTTTCGGCCCTAATGGGGCTCGTGCTGGAGTTAGAAGGCTTTGTCAGTTTTTACTGGACAAGCGCGGTTTGTTGCTGGCTTGAGAAAACTGCAAAAACTGACTAAAGGGTATTTGTATTCTCCAGAATATGTGTTGCAGAGAAAATTTTCTGCTGGTGTTGCCGGCTGAAAAGAAAAATCCAAAATTTATTTTGCCTTTGCGCCCTTTCCTTCTTTGTCTAATGGAAATTCTTTGAATGCCGAAGCCAAGCGCGAGAATTTTTTTCGCACGCCCTCGAAATCATGCGCGAGTTCTTCGCCTTCTGCAGTGAGCTTTATCATTTTTATTCTGCCTTTTT
>CAZROS010000140.1:0-1870 GCA_964601825.1 uncultured archaeon
GGCGGAAGCATTGGCGCGCAGGGAATGATTCTGGACAAGACAACAAAAATGATTCGCGAGCGCGTGAATGTTCCGATAATTCTTTTTCCGGGAAATGTTGGAACAATAACTCATTTTGCAGATGCAATTTATTTTATGTATGTGATGAACAGCAGGGAAACCTATTGGATGAGCACTGTGCAAATTCAAGGCGCGCCAGTTGTAAAGAGAATGGGAATTGAGCCAATACCAACAGGCTACATAATTATTGAGCCTGGAAAAGCAGTTGGTTGGATTTCAAACGCAAATTTAATTCCGCAGAACCGCGGAGACTTGGCTGCTGCAACAGCTCTCGCAGCAGAATACATGGGCGCGCATTTTGTTGTGACTGACGCTGGCTCCGGCGCAGACCAACCAGCGCCAGCTGCATTTGTGAAAGCAGTGAAATCAGTTTTGTCAATTCCATATTTTTACGCTGGCGGATGCAGGACAGCAGAAAAAGCGCACGAGCTGATAAAAGCCGGTGCGGACGGAATACAAATCGGAACTGCTTTTGAAATTGAGGACGGCTATGATAAAGTAAAGCAAAAAGTTTCTGAAATGTCAAAAGCAATAAAAGAAGCTGGCCGCGAAAAGCGCGGAAAAGTTGCTATAGCTGTTGAAAAAGCAAAAGGTTTCATGCCGCTAATCCGCGCGCCTTCTTGGTTCAAATGGAAGTGGCCAAGCCTGAAAAAGAAAAACGGAAAAGACAAAAAAACAGAAGAGCCTGCGCCTGTTTTGAAAAAGGAAAAATATTCCTTGGGCGAGAGGGAAGAGAAAAAATATTATAAGAAAAGGTAATTCTGCAAAAGCAAACTAGCGGCCAAAGCAAAAAAGAAAACCGGCCCGAATCTCACGCCATCCGCAACAACAACAAATTTCATTTTCCTTTTTATCAATTTTACTTCAGACTCAGTCAAGCCCCGCAGCAATCTTTTTATTTTTAGCGCGGGCAAATCTTCTCCAAGCATGTCATCAACTTTCAAGTTTTTAGTGGAAATATTTTTCTTGAAAATCTTTTCAGAAAGCTTTTGCATTTTCTCAAGCAGCGGAAAAGCAAAAGCAAGAGCTGGCGCGAGCAGGAAAATATTTTGCGTTGCGGCGAAAGCAAGGAAAGAAACTGCTGACAGAAAAGCTGTTGCAGAAATAACTGAAACCCCTTTGAAGTCTGCGAAAAATTCTTTTCTAACTCCTGCAACAGAATTAATTTTCCACAGCAAGTAAAAAACAGAATAAAAAATTCCAACAAGGAAAACTGAAAATAAATAAATCAGCGGAAAAGGAAAAATAGTTTGCGCGAGTGGATTTGCGGGCAAAAGCGCAACAACTCCTGTAAGCAAAGCTCCGTCGCCTCCGCCCCATGCTTTTCCATAATACATTATAAGAGAAAAAATTCCAAAAACCACAGAATAGAAAAATGCAGAGTGCAAATTTTGCGCGCTGCCTGTTAGAAAAAATTCAAGCCCATGGAAAGCAAAAGCCAAAATTATCATTGCAGCCACAAGCTTGTCCGGAATATCCGAGGTCTTGAAATCAATCCAGCCGGCCAGAGCTGTTCCGAGCAATGCGATTGCCATTAGCAATAGTTCAAACATATTTATTAATCGGATTTGCCTATTAAAAAGTATGATTCTGGTAACAGGCGGCTCAGGCAGAGTTGGAAAGCATTTAGTTTCCGCGCTGCTAGAAAAGAAATTTTCTGTGCGTGTTTTTGAAAGGAAAGCTGCTGCAGCAAGGCAGAGAAAAAATCTGGAATTTTTCTACGGGGATATAACCAAAAAAGAGGACTGCGCGGCAGCAATGAAAGGCGCGCACATTGTATATCACTTGGCCGCGATCGTTGATTATCTCG
>CAZROS010000141.1:0-1864 GCA_964601825.1 uncultured archaeon
GCGCAGGAATAAAAAACTGCATTGCAATTGAAGGCACAAGCGTTCCGCAGGCTGTCGCAGATTTAAGCAAAACAAAAGAATGCACAGCATTTTTAGATGGCGACCGCGGTGGCGATTTAATTCTAAAAGAATTAACAGCAGTCGGGGATATAGAATTTGTTGCGCGCGCTCCAGAGGGAAAAGAAGTTGAAGAGCTCTCAAGCAAAGAAATTCACAAAGCCCTGCGCGACAGAGTTCCATTAAGCGAGGCGCGGGAAATTTCCACAGGCGCGCATTCATTTGCTCAAAGAAATGGTTCGGAGAAAAGAGAAATGAAAGTTGAAGTCGTGGATGTTTCCTCTGCGCTGAAAGAAGAGGAGAGCAGAAAATACGGCCGCGCAATTCTTTCTTCAACACCAGCAATTTTGGACGAAGATAGAAAAGCAAAATTCCGCGAAATTTTAAATGAGCTCACTGGCTCGCGCGCAGCTTATTTGCTTGATGAAGCAGGAGAAATTATTGGAAAAGTTCCAGCGCGCGAATTGATGAACACTCTAAGAGAAACGCAAGCCTCTGCGGTTTTCATTGACGCTGAGGTTGACCAGAAGCTTGTGAATCTCGCAGCAGACAGCGGCGCAAAATTTGTAGGTGGAATGAAATTGGCTCCGCGCTTGCGCCCACCAGAAGGAGTTTCTGTTTTGAGCATGAAGGAATTGGAAGAATAATTGTGGAAAAATAAATTCATAAGCCGCTCGCTGTGGCCACATTTTTTATTTTCACATATTAGTTAGCGAAGCGCGCGAGTTTACGAGCGCGATGAGCTTCGAAATTCTCAATTATAAATACATAAAATTGTTTTATCTTATGCAAAAAATCCCCCGCCTGCAGTCCATGCTAAAGAAACAGAAACTGGATGCAGCAATAATTCTCACAGAGCCCAATGTAACTTACTTTACAGGCCAGCGCAATCTGAATTCTGCAATTTTAATTCCATCAGAAAGCAAGCCAATAATTTTCACAAACACACTTGAAAAATCCCGCGCACAGCTCTCGGGCTTTCTTTCTCTTTCAGTCGGCCGCGCTAATGCTGACTTGCAAGCGAAATCTATTTTTGAAGCGATTAAAAATTATGCGAAAGAGGAAAAAATAAAATTTAAAAAAATCGGCTTGGAGAAAAACGAATTAACTCTTGGGCAATTCGCCCGCGCGAAAAAATTTCTGGCCGCGAAATTCTCTGATATTACAGAGCCGCTAATCCAGCAGTGCTCAATCAAAGAGCCGGAAGAAATAAAATTAATCAGGGCCGCAGCAGCAATCGCAGACTCATCAGAAAAAGCAGTGCGCGAAAGTTTGAGAGCAGGAATCGCAGAAGCAGAGCTTGCTGCTGTTGCTGAAACTGAAATGCGAAGGCGCGGCGCAGAATGGTTTTCATTTGAAACAATTGTTGGCTCTGGACCAAATTCTGCTCTGCCGCACCACACAACTTCAAGTAGAAAAATAAAAAAAGAAGATTTGGTTGTCGTTGATTTAGGGGCAATTTACAAAAGCTATTGCTCGGACACAACAAGAACTTTCTGCTTAAAGCCATCTCTAAAGGAAGAAAAGATTTTTTCAATAGTTGCGCATGCGCAGAAATTTGCAATCGAAAAAATAAATTCAGGTTCAGCGGAAAAAGTTGATGCAGCTGCGCGCGCATGGATTAAAAAATTTGGCTATGATTTTATTCATGGCACAGGCCACGGAATCGGAGTTGAAGTTCATGAAGTTCCTTATTTAGGTCCACGCTCAAAAGACAAACTTTCAGCAGGAACAGTTTTCACAATTGAGCCAGGAGTTTACATTCCAAAATTCGGCGGCGTTAGAATTGAAGATATGTTTCTGAAAA
>CAZROS010000142.1:0-1861 GCA_964601825.1 uncultured archaeon
CCCGGCTCAAGCAAAACTTTTTCCGCTTTGTTCAAGTCCGCGCGGAAATTCACATCCATGCCGGCGAATTTTATTTTGTAATTTTCCGGCGCGCCAAGGCAGGCTGAAATGAAAACAATTGCCGCGAGCGCAATGAAAATTTTTCGCATTGATATAAAAATATTTGAAGGTTTATAAAGTTTATGAAAAGCTGGAACTTGCTTTAAATATTTGCTCGGCAAAGAAAATAGATGAAAGAAAAATACATTTCATACTTGCTGATTCTAGCCATTGCTTTTGGAATTTTCTTAAGGATTGAAAACATCGACGGCTATATTTTTGAAGACGAGGCCTCAATAATGATAGCAGGCATGAAATTCTTCCACCAGAGCTTTGCAGACGGAGCAAGCTATGCAAAGGAGCATCCGCCGCTTGCAAGGTTTTTTATAGGGCTTCCGTCGGCATTTATCCCTTCGAAAAGCTATTCTGATTTAAAATTAGCTGCGCCCGGCTATTATTGGTTTCAATATTACTCCTACAAGCCGCTCGCTGATGCGTTTTTCGGAATAAGGCTTTTCACAGCTGCCGCAGGAATTTTATCAATTGCTTTTGTTTTTCTTATAGCAAGAAAACTTTTTGGGCATATGGCAGGTCTTTGGTCTGCTGCTCTGGTTTCTGTTTCAGCGGATTTTATTTTTTACAGCTCGCGGGCATTCACAGAAGGCTTCATGCTCTTTTTTGCAGCAGGCGCTATTTATTTTTATTTGAGGTTTGTTGATGCAAAAAGCAAAATTGAGAAAATTTTTTCCGCTACCCTATTGTTTCTATTTTTGCTTTTGCAAATTGGCTCAAGGCCTTTCAACACTTTGTTCCTCCCGGCAGCGCTTCCGATAGCGTTTTATTTTTGCAGAAGAAAATTCAACAAGGAATTTTTTTCTTTGCTTTCTATTTCTGCGCTTGCTGTGGGATTAATTTATTTTCTTGTATGGCCCCCGGAATTTCAGGAGCACCTGCTTGAGCTCAAAAGCTCAGAAAGCATTTTCGGCTTCAGCTTTCTTCAAGAGATTGGCGGAATCTTTCTCAGAAACTCCTATTTTTTTGCTTTTTCCGCAGCTCTTGCGGTTTTTTATTTCTTCAAGGAGAAAAAGTTTTTTCATATTTTCCGCAGCGAGAAAAATATAATTCCGATTTTCTTTCTGGTTTCTTTTATTGGATTTGGCTTTACCAGCCTCGCCTCTGGCGGAACGCAGTTCATGCGCTTTATTTCAATTTTGTTTTTGCCGCTTGCAATAGCAGGAGGGTTTGCAATTGAAAGATTTTCTGAAAGCAAAATAATTCTTGCCGCGGCTCTGGTTCTGATTCTTGCCAGCGCATTTTCTATTTTTCAGTTTCTGCCAAACCATTTGCAGGATTATTCAAATTTTAATTTAGAAGATTACAGGCTTTTCCCATCAGATGAAATAGAGAAAACCGAATCAGAGCTTGCGCTCCTCGAAGAAATCAAAAACCCCCGAGTTCTCACAAACGAGCCCAATATTCTGATTTTCTACAAGGGAAACGAAGTGAAAAAAACCCCGCACTCCACAATTGCAGAGTGCACGCAAAAAAACCTTAAAGAGATTCTGCAAAAAAACTTTACAATAATCCACAGGTTTGTTGAGAAAGGAGCGGATAATTTCAGAGATGAAATGAATTTGTGCGTTCTTTTGAATCCCCTGGCCGTGCGCGAGATCAGCAAAATAGGCAGCGACTCTGTGCTTGCTGTGGAAGATATTTACAACGAAACCGAACTTGAGCCCGTGAAAGAATTGCTGAAAAAGCGCGGAAGCCCTGCTGTAATTACAAACAGCAACGCGCTTGTGGCTTTCTACACAGACTCCGC
>CAZROS010000143.1:0-1858 GCA_964601825.1 uncultured archaeon
TTTTTCAATCTCTTTTGGATGCATGGCTAGCCAGTTGTGCTCTTGCAGGAGATTTGAGGTTTGCATGAAAATTATTATTGTCAGGAGTTTATAAAACTTTCTGCCGGGCGCTCCTGAATATTTTTGAATTTTTAATTTCAAAAATTAATAAGCCACAAAATATAAATGATTAAAAAACTTTTTTCACAATTCCATTTTCACTTGCTCACCGCTTGTTTTTGTTTTCTGTTCTGATAGATCGCGGCAATTATAATTATTGCGGCTAAAATAAGAACCGCATTGGAAATAAGCAAGTTTGTGGAAGTTTTCTCCTGTTGCTCTTTAGCAGCATCAAGTATCGATATTGCTTCACGGGCTTTCTGGGTTGCCTCTTCATATTTTCTGTCAGCCTCGAGAAGTTTTGCCTGCGCAAGCAAACTTTTAGCCTGTTCAACTGCGGTCGTGTTTTGCTCTGCAAAAGATTCTGAAATCTTTGTCTCTGCCTTTGTTATTAGTTCGCTTGGTTGTGTGTCATTAGCTATTGCCTGATTAGTGGTTGTAGTTGTCGTAGTTCTGCCGGAAATTGTTGTAGTCGTTGGGGTAGCAGTTGTTGTTCCGCCGGAAATTGTTGTTGTGGTGCTTGGAGACTCTGTTGTTGCGTTGGAAATTGTAGTAGAAGTTGCTGAAGAACTTGTAGGCGTGCTTGTAGTAGATGTTGCTGAAGAGCTTGTTGACGCAATTGGCACAGCGGAAGGCGGCGCTGTAGTGGAAGTTGTTGTGCTTGAAACAGTATATATAGTAGCATATTTCACACAAATTCTAAAGCTGCGATAATAGTCTGGCTCATGGTGGTGAAGCTCTTTGAAAATTCCTGCGCTCTGCTGGTCTTGCGCGCATGGCGGCGGGTCTGGGAATGATTGCGGGGATTGCTGTTCTGCTTCCTGAGTGCTGCCTCCAGACAAACCTATTCCAGAAGCGCAAACTCTATAGCCCTTATAATCCCATGTTCCATCCGTATAATTAAAATTTCTTACATCCCAAACATTTGCTATGCTAATCTTTCCAGAAGAGCAATCAGCAGGAGTGCATGGAGTGTTTTTTGCCGAAGAGCTGCATTGAATTATCTCTCCAGCATTTGCATCTTTTACGCAAATCCTTTGATATGCATATCTCCAGTTGCTTGATGGGCCGTAAATAAGTTGATAGTATTTATCCGTGGCTATTCCTATATCATAAAATCCCGAGCTGCATGCGCTCGGAGCGCAGTTGGCAGGATTTTCTTCTCCGCCTGTTTGGATTACTTTTCTGACTTCTCCTGCTTGGCCTGAAGAAACTTCTTCGGCGCCGCATGTGAAAGTCTGCAAGCCTGTGATAGATGGCCCAAAATAACTCAGTAAAACTATAAGAAGTAAAATAATTCCTGCTGCGAAAATATTGGAAGTGAGATTGTTGCCTTTGTAAATTTTCATAAATAGTTTTAGAATTTTATACTTAAAAAGCCAAGTCCATAAAATTTATAAACAGCCTCGCCAGAAGTTTCTCATGCCAAAAAAATATTCGTATACTAGCGCCGCTGAAATCGAAAACAAATATGTAGTTTATGTTTTCGCAGCTGTAGTTGTTGGAGGAATTCTTGGTTTTGCTTTTTCTGAAATGCAAAAAGGATTTAGCAGTGTGCCGAATTATGTTTCACAAAATATTCAAATCCCTTTGGAAGGCCTGCAGGCGAAAATAAATTTGGCTGCTGTTGACAACAAAGGAAATGGAGTTGTGACTCCGCTTTCAGCAGAAGTGAAGCCCGGAGATGGAAAAATTCTGATAAATATTGACAAGCTGAATTATTGGACAGACACGCAGCAGTCAATGCAAATCGCGCGGG
>CAZROS010000144.1:0-1855 GCA_964601825.1 uncultured archaeon
AATTCTTTTTCGCTTCAGCTTCCATTTGAGGAGAAAATTGCTTTAGGGAAATTCCACCCAAAGCTGCGCGGCCAAGATAGCCTTCACCACCAGATGCTGAAGGTGTTGTTGTAGAAGCAGAAGTTGTTGTGGTTTGAATAGGAGAAGAAATGCAGGCGCTTGCGAGAATTATTATTGAGAGCAGAGAGATGGATTTGCGCATGAGGTTTTTTGCATTCCTGAATTTATAAATAAACAACCCTAAACAATTTTATGAAAACCCTGCTCCCGCTTTTTATTTTGGCGATACTTTTTATTTCCGGCTGCACAGCTGCGCCGGCAAATGTGGAAAAAATAACCGGAACAGCGCCACCCACAGACGCGGGAATTTTGCCGGCAACAACCTCACTGGTCCAAAAAGAAAATATTGTCAACGGCTCTGGAATAGAAAAAATCCAAATTTCCGGCTGGAATGTTAAGCGCGGCACTGAAGGTAATATGCGAGATGATGGATGGTTTGGAAAAGTGGCAATTTTCTACAAAGGTTCTAATTTTTTGATAAAGGCAATTAAAAAAGATTATTCTGACAAAAATTCCACGGAGTTTAAATCTGTGGAGGCAGGCGAAGAGCCTGTTTTGGGAATAGGAAAGGAAAGTGTATTTGTATCCGAAAAACTCTTTGCAATTTCTAAAAAAGGCTCCTCAATAGTTGATGTTAGGTATACGAATTCCTTTGGTGGTGTTAGTGTGGATTCCGTAACTTATATGGATACCGGCACGCTTGAGCAGGATAAGGAGCTTCTGAAGAAAATTGTAAAAGCTGTTTGGGCTGAATAGATATTAAAGAATTAAATTTCTAAATCATCGGCGTAACTTTCGGCCCAGACCTTTCCTTCGGATAAAGTTTTGCGAACTTGCATTTCGTACAGCGCAGCCACTTTGTTATTGCCCCGTCTATCCAGACTGTTTCATTTCCGCACTGGGGGCAAGCGTCATAAACTGGGTGGCGCGGGTCTTTGAGTGCGATAAAAATCACCAAATATTGTTTATATCACTTTGATTTTTATGCACATTGAAATCTTTTGGATTTCAATTGTGCCATGATTATCATTTTTTGTTTTTTGAAAAGCTCGCTGGATTTCGTAAACTCAATCCAGCTCGCAGTCAATGTGTGAAAAAATAATTCTTACACACCAGTTAGCGAGCGCGCACGGGCTTGCCCTGCGCGCGAGCCATTGAAACTACTTGTATTTAATTTCTATGAGAAAGCTTAAATAGATTGCATAAATATTTATTTTATGGCAAACTATAGAGAAAAGTTGGATGATTTTATAAAGGGAGGAGGCGGTGATAAGAGCGCTTCTCTAAGTCTAAAAGCTTACGCAGATCAGAGTGGCGTCGGCTATTTTGATGTTATCGCTTCTGGGCGCGGAAATGAAACTACACTTTCTTCAATAAAAATTCCGCGAGGCGCGCGAGCTGAACGAAAAGAAGGATTTAGAAGCAGAGCTTTAGCTATTTTGTTTGAAGCAAGAAGAGATTTGCGAGAACTAAGATATAAAGTTAAAGTAGATAAAAACCTTATTAAAGAAGCAAGAAAAAATGGTGTCCCCACATACTTTCAATAATTTAATTTTCACACAATGACAGCGAGGCGCGCGAGTTTACTCCGCGCCGAGCCATCGAAACTACTTATATTTAATTTCTATGAGAAAGTTTAAATAGAAATGTAATGACTGGTTCGCAGACATGAAAAGGTTTTTAACTCCATGTTAACAACATATTAAATGAAAATAAGAAAAATAGATAGATTTAAGGAAATTGTTGAAATAGAAAATAACTCTAATGAAACAGTAGATATTTCTGGCTGGAAACT
>CAZROS010000145.1:0-1811 GCA_964601825.1 uncultured archaeon
AGCAAAGCAATTCCATCAAGCTGGCTCAATCTCCAGTTCATTGCAGGATCCGAGCTCATTCCAGTTTCAACCGCAAAAATATTTTTCGTTTGATCTTCAAAACATTCTTTCAGAGAATCAAATCCGGATTTGCTTCCGAAAATAGCAAACCATGGAGTCCACGCGTGCGCGGGAATTACCAAAATATCTTTTGAAATTTCCATGCATTTTTCCACAAGCTCGGGGCTGGGAAGTTTTCCAATTATCGGCCTGCCATCTCCAGCGAGCTTTCCTCTTTTCCCAAGGAATTCATTTACCTGCTCAGCAATTTCAAAGCTCGGCGCAGTCAGAATATGGTGCACGCGCCGCAAAGCTTTTCCATCATTGTAAATCAGAGAAACTTCCGCAGTCAGGCAAAAGAAAATATTTTTATTTTGAAAATTAAAAAATCCGCTGCCTGCTGGCTTTAATTTTTCCTTCAGCTCTTTCATCCAAAGCGGATGCGTGAAATCTCCTGTGCCCAATAAATTTATTCCTTTCACAGCCGCCCATTTTTCCAAAGTTTCCACGCGCAAATCCTTGCTGCACGCGCGCGCATATCTGCTGTGCATGTGCAGGTCGCTGAAGAATTTCATAGGCATATATTGGTTTGATTGTTAATAAATCTTATTTGACGCATTTTTCAAGAATAGAAATTTTCTTTTCGTCTGCATCAAACTCAGCTTTGCATCCGATTGGAAAAATAGTATTTTGGCAGTTGTGCCCGAAGTCATTTATTTTCAAAATCGGAAAATCATAATCTTTTGTAAATTCTAATAAAATATTTTCCATCTGCGGGCTAGCAGGATTTCAACTTGCATTCCATAAATGAATCCTACAATAACCCCGGAAATTTCATCAAAAACTCCAAGCTCCTTTAGTTTAGAAAAATATTTCAGGCAATCTTCTTTAGTTGCTTTGTAAGCCTCCATCAGCAAAATCGAATTCTTGAAATCCGGCCAGAATTCTGTTCCAGCTAATTTTAGCAAGCATCTCACATTTCCCCCCAAAAGCCTTCCAGAGGCTTTTCCTGAGCGAATTGTTTTTCGTTCGCTGTTTGGCCGAACTTCCCCTACTCTCCCATTAACAAGCAAATCAACAAACTCTCTCTTATCATACTCGCTGGAATTTTTTCCAAAGCCAAATCTTACATCATCTCCATGAAAAGTTACCAATCCAGTTTTTTGAAAAATTGCATTAAGAAAAACTGTAATGTCGCTGAGGCCAACAAAAATTTTCGGATTGTTTTTCACAGCTTTCCAATCAACAAAAGGAAGAGTTTGCTCTGCGCTATCTCCGCCATGTGAGCAAATTATTGCTTTTATTTTTGGGTTTGAAAACATTTCATTCAAGTCATCTGATTTCTTTTTTGGATCAGGCGAGTTCAGATTTTTTCCAAGAACTATTTTGAATCCCATGCTATCGATTATTTTTATTCCACGCGCGAATTGCTCAGCATAAGTTTCCTTTCCTATAGGATCTGATGGAGAAACTATTCCAATTGAATCTCCGAGTTTTAACTTTGGCGGCAAAATTATTTTCATAAAAATCATTTTGGTGGGCCGGAAGAGATTTTCTTTTTCATATTGCAAACTTCCTTTTGGGGTTTGCAAAGACCTTTTCTGAGAAAAGGGATTTGCTTTGAACTCTTGATCTTCACCGTGTCAGGGCTGCGCTCTTTCATTTGAAATATCCAAATGAAAAATTGACGTCATACCACTAGACCACCGGCCCATGCAAATAATTTCCTTGCGTTATCTTTATTAATGTTCTTTTCATAAACATTCCATGCC
>CAZROS010000146.1:0-1787 GCA_964601825.1 uncultured archaeon
AAAATGATAATACCAGTTCGTTGCATTTCATGCGGCCGACCAGTTGCGCAAAACTGGGAGAAGTTTCAGGAAAAATTAAAATCCGGCGAGGATGCGAAAAAAGCTTTGGATGAGCTTGAAGTAAAAAATTATTGTTGCCGCGCGCTTTTCTTAACGCATGTGGACTTGGTTAAAGAAATCGCCAAATTCAAGAGATAATTTTTCTAAATAGGAAGAAAGTTTGTAAGCAAGGCAACAAGCACAATGCCTGCAATTATAGAAACTATAACAGAAGTTCTTTTTTCTGTGTGCTGCAATTCAGGAATTAAATCTGCGGCTGCCACAAAAATAAAAGTTCCTGCCGCAAAGCCCATTCCAATTGGAACAAGCCAGCCGCCTGTTCCTAAAAATAAAAGTCCGGCAATTATTCCGACTGGAGTGTCAAGAGCTGTGAGAATTATTGAAAGCATGGAATTTTTTTTCGAGAAGCCTGCGCCCAAAGAAACAGAAGCAGCAACAAAGCTGTCAGGAATTTGGTGGAGAGCAATTGCAAGCCCGACAATAATTCCAACTTCTGGACCTGCTGAAAATCCAAGCGGAATTACAAATCCATCTACCAATCCATGCGCGACCATTCCTCCAAGAGCGAGAGTTCCGAAAGGCTGAATATTTTTCTTTCCGGATTTGTGCCCGCCAACTTTATCTCGCATTAGAAAATGCTCAACAATAAGCAGAGTCAGAAATCCCAAAGCAATTCCGATTCCCGCTGTCTGTAAATTTAATTTGTAAGCCTCTGGAATTATGTCAAAAAAAGAAATTCCCAAAAGAATTCCTGCGGATGCGCCGAGCATTAAGTGCAGAGTCAGCTCGTTTATTTTGCTTTTGAAATATGGAATGAAAAGCATGATTAGCGGGACTATTCCTGTTATCAGCATCCACGGAATTAAATCAAAAAGATTTACCATGCGAGAAAATGTTTTCGGCTGTTTTTAAAGTTGCTATGCTGAAATTTATTTTATGGGCTCGTAGTCTAGCTTGGTATGATGCCAGCTTGGGGACAACCTAAGCTAAAAAGTGTTGCCGAAATGCTGGTGACCTGTGTTCAAACCCCCAAACTTTTTCGCGAAAAAGTTTAGGGATAATTCAAAAAGGCATATAGCCGCTTCGCGGTTATATCAAAAAGAAAATCCGTAAGCAAGAGTTTTCCTGATGCTCTTCAAGGGAGGGATCAGGAGGAACGACAATGTGTGATGTTCCAATTTTATTGGAATATTTTCGAACATCAAACATTGTCGCTGGAACTGAGGGAACCGTAGGTTCCCGCGGTTCGGATCACAGCGAGCCCACCAAACCACTTTTTCTTTCTTTTTCTATCAAGAGCATCAAAAAAGAAAGAAAACGCAGGTTCTTAAAAGAAAGAAAAAATCTTTATAATTCCAGCTTCGCAAAAATTTCATATGATGTTTAAACCTTTAGGCTTTAAACAGCCGGTTGAAAACATCAAAAAATATTATAGGTTTTCAACTTGCCCCGCATAACAAAGCTCGAACTTCAAGGCTTCAAATCCTTTGCAAAGAAAACGCAGATTTTTTTTCCAAGCAATTTTTCTATAATAGCCGGCCCGAATGGGTCAGGGAAAAGCAATATCGGAGATGCAATTGTTTTTGTTTTAGGCAGGACTTCTGCAAAATCCATCCGCGCGGACAAAATGCTGGAAGTAATTTTCAACGGCTCAAAAAAATCCAGCCCAGCGGAATTCGCGAGCGTGAAAATGCATTTTGACAACAAGGACAAAAAATTTCCAGTTG
>CAZROS010000147.1:0-1784 GCA_964601825.1 uncultured archaeon
TGCTCCTGCCCGACAACATCTTCAAATTCTTTCGGCCTGTATTTTTCAGTCCAGAGTGAGTGCATGGGAATCAGTTAGAAAAGCAGTTGAAAGTATTTATGCTTAACTTAGTCTGAAAATTTCAATGAAATCTTCCCGCCGGAACCCAATTCTAACGAATATTGTTTCTCTTCAATCATGCGGCAGAGACGGGCATATTCCCTTCTTGCAGAATCTTCGTCCGGAAATTCGCCACTACAGTAACCTTCTCCTGAAATAAGAACAGAGTCTTGATGTTTTATAGAAAAATGTATTCTAATTCCTTCTGGCGTTCTCCTTCTTTGCCAATGAGCCAGTTCCAATTTAACTTTATAACCTTGTGTTACTGCTACTTTAGCTCCATCTATGGAGTGTTCGCTTTTTTCCAAATAGTCGCCCACAGGTCTCGGCGATGTGCCTGGCATAAAATTACTTTGTTTTGGCTATTTAAAAATCTGAAGTTTCAAATGGTTTTATGAAATCTCAAATCATAATCGCCCTCACAGGCACACCCGGAACAGGAAAAACTGCTGTTGCCCGCGAGCTTGCAAAGATTGCCCGACGTCGCGGAGCGACGTCTATGCCTTCTGGCTGGCTGCATTTAGAATTGAACAAGCTTGTGAAAAAAGAAAAGCTTTATTCTGGCTGGGATAAAAAAAGAAAAACTTGGATTGTGGATGAAAATAAACTGGAAAAATTTGTTGAAAAATTTATCAAAGAAAATCCGCAAAAAAATATTGTTGTGGATTCACACATCTCGCACATTCTTCCAGCAAAATTTTTCTCTTGTGTTTTTGTTATGAGATGCGAGCCAAAAGTTTTAGAGGCGCGCCTAAAAAGAAAAAAATGGAGCTCAAAAAAAATCCGCGAGAATGTTGAGGCGGAAATTATCGGGTTGATAGAATGGGAGGCGCGGAGGAAACATAAGAAAGTTTCTGTTGTTGATGCGACAAAGATTCCCGCTGCTGGGGCGGCTTCCATAATTCTGAAAAAGCTTAAAAGCCTTTAATCCGTGGTTTTTTCATGGCAGACGAGTATGATAAAAGAATTATGAAAATTCTGGGGAGGGGTCCATGCTTGGCCAGCGAAATTGCGCAACAAATTGGCCTCAACACTGATCAAACAGAAGAGAGGCTCTATAATCTATCACAAAAAAGTCTAGCTCATCAATTGCCTTCAGGAGCGTATGCTTTTGGAAGTCGAAATTCAAGAAATCATAAACCGCCCCAAGATGAGGAGCATTTTGCATGAAAATTTTTCTCTGCTATGCGAGTTATACACTCAAAAGCGAATTCGGCAAATGCTATTTTGCAGAACAGAATAGTTTATAAGGGCTTGTGAGAAGTTAGCTAATGGTTTTGATGGCTGATAGTTCTGGCGGTTCTGAAAGGGAAAGAGTTTTGGATAAAAAAACAAAACATAGAGTCTATGAAATTCTCAAGGGCGACGGACATTATACTGTTGCAGAAGTTGCCGCAGAAGCTGGCATAGAAAAAAGCGAAGCTGAAAGATATTTGTGGAAGCTTGCTTCAGAAGGCAGGGCGCGAAGAACAGCTGATGGGTATGCTGCGATTGAAACAGTTGAAGTGGAATCTTCCATGAGAGAAAATGGTAACAGCGCTACTCATGCTGCCTGAAAATCTTTAAATACACTCTAGTCTAATTCTCCCAAGTGATTTTTGTGGTAAAAATAAAAACCCCTGCGGTCTTCAACAGAATCTACGAGCGCGTCTGGGTTTGCATGCGCTGCAACGCGAAAATCCGCG
>CAZROS010000148.1:0-1771 GCA_964601825.1 uncultured archaeon
TGCGCTGCAACGCAAAAATCCGCGCAGACTCGGGAAAAGTCATTGAAAGAAAAGTCAAGTGCAGGAAGTGCGGCTACAAGGGCTTGAGGCAGAAGAGCAAAGAGAGGAAAGTTTAATTTTTAAATAAGCGGAGCAGATTTTTCTTATGTTCGCTTACATAGAAATTCTCCGTCCAGTGAATGCAGTAATGACAATAGTTGGAGTTGTTGTTGCAGCTGCAATTGCTGGAGTTCCATTCAATCCTTTGCACTTGGGAATTATTTTCGCTGCGCTCGCGGCTTTTTTGCAATTGGGCGCGGGAAATGTAATCAATGATTATTTTGATTTAGAGATTGACAAAATAAACAAACCATTAAGGCCGATACCAAGCGGAAGAATTTCTCCGGCAAACGCAAAAATTTATGCAGCATTTTTGTTTGCAGTCAGCTTGGTTTTCGCATGGCTGATAAATATTTACGCATTTGCGTTTGCATTTTTCAATTTAATCGTCAGCTATTTTTATTCTGCCAATCTAAAAAAAACTTGGCTCGGGCATTTTGTTGTTTCCTATTTAGTGGCATCGCCTGCGATTTTTTCAGCTCTAATAACAGAAAGCGTGCCAATGCCAAACTTGCTTTTGTTTGGATTAATTTTCCTGATAAACACAGGAAGGGAAATAGCAAAAGGAATTGAAGATTTCCGAGGCGATAAAAAATTTAAAGCCCACACTTTTGAGATAGAAGTTGGAAAAGAAAAAGCTGCTATTGCCGGGATTATTTTCACACTGGCTGGAATTTTGCTCAGCCCGCTTCCAATTTATTTTGGAATAAAATTTAATTACATTTATCTGATTGCTCTTGCTGATTTAATTTATCTTTACTGCGCTTTCCTGCTTTTCAAAAGCAGAAAAGAAACTCTCGAAGAAGCAGCAAAAACCGGCGCGCGGGCGCAGAAGTTTTTCAAGATTGGAATGGCAATTGCCATGGTTGCTTTCATTGCAGGAATTTTGTAGAAATTATTTTCTCCTCTTCAAATATTCCTCAACCATTTCTCTTGCCTGCTCTTCCGCACCAACTTTCGGCTCAAAGCCCAATTCCTCGCGGGCTTTTGAAATATCAAATTCGCGGTTTGCGACAATTTTGTCCACATATGCAGGAATAAAGCTGGGCTTTTTTCTTTTCAATCTTGCTTTCACAACATTTACTTTTGCGAGAAAGCGCGCGAGCTCAACTGAAATTTTTTTTGTTGGGGGAGGAACTTTCAGATATTTGCATAGCAAAGCCCAGCACTGCTCCTGAGTTTTTGCATCTGGCCCTGCGATAATGTAGATTTCTCCTGAATGGCCTTGGTCTTTCGCGAGCATAAGAGCCTGCACCAAATCAGAAATGTGAATATACTGAATCATATTTTTCCCGTCGCCGATTATTTGCATTTTGCCCTCAGAAATTTTTTCAATAACGGTGTGGTAGCCCTCTTCAAATCCGGGTCCGACAATATCCACAGAGCGGATAATAATTCCGCCAGCCTCGCGGACAATTTTTTCCGCCTCTAATTTTGTCTGGCCGTAAAAATCAGTTGGCCTACAGGCGGTTTTTTCGTTCGCCGGCAGATGCTGAAGTTTCTTCCCCATTGTTGCGGTTGAGCTAAGAAAAATTATTTTCGCGCCAACTTTTTTCGCAGCCTCAACAATATTTCTCGTTCCATTTACATTAACATCATAAACTAACTTTTTCGGCGCGAGATAATCAACGATCGCGGCCAAGTGATATACAATGTGCGCGCCTTTCATTGC
>CAZROS010000149.1:0-1754 GCA_964601825.1 uncultured archaeon
GCGAGCCTGCGCGCTTTTTATCGCGCAGATGGGGTTGTGATTTACTTTTCAATCGCTTCGGAAAAAACAGCAGAGCCTGTTTCGTCCTCAATCGCAATGCCTATTGCTATGAAGGCGTAGAATTATAAAAAGGTTCTAATACGCGAAAAAGTTTTGCATGATTTTTTGAAATGGTTTTTGGAAAAGTAAAATGAAGAATTTGAAGGCGCTCGTTTTCGTAAACTCAAACTCGCGCTAATTAATATGTAAAAATTATTTTCACACAATGACTGCGAGCGCGCACGGGTTTACCCTGCGCGCGAGCTAAACAAAAATAATCTGGTGTCCGCGATGGTAGAAATTTCAACTCAAGAATTATTTGAAAAAGTGAAAGAAGGCCTGCCCAGCGGAGCAAATATTTCTGACATAAAATATGAGGGCTGTGAAATTGTTTTGTACACAAAGAGCAAGGATTTTTTCGCAGAGCCTGGAGATGTTTTGAAAAATAAAGTCATGGAGCTGAAAAAAAGAATTCTCCTGCGGCCGGATGCGAGCATAATGGCTGACCCGGAAAAAGCAAAAAAAGCAATTCAGGAAATAATTCCCGAGGAGGCGGGCTTGCGGGAAATTTCTTTTGAGCCGGGATTCGGGACTGCAATAATTGAAGTGGACAAGCCGGGAATTGCAATCGGAGCCGGCGGGGAAATTCTGCGCGAAATTAAAAGGCAAATTTTCTGGACTCCTATTGTCAGGCGCGCGCCTGCGATTCCCAGCGAGGTTGTGAAAACTTTGAGAAAAATAATTCACATGGAAAGCGAGTGGAGAAAAGAATTTTTGAACAAGGTTGGAAAAAGAATTCACGGCGGGTGGAAGCCGACTGACTGGATTCGCATGACAGCGCTTGGAGCTTTCAGGGAAGTTGGGCGCTCTGCGGTTTTGCTTTCAACTCCGGAATCAAGAATTTTAATGGACTGCGGTGTAAAGCCCGGAGGCTCAACTGATTATCCTTATCTCGGGGTTCCGGAATTTGATTTGCAAAAATTGGACTCTGTTGTTTTGAGCCACGCGCACATGGACCACGCCGGATTTATTCCGTGGCTGTATGAATATGGCTGCGAGGCTCCGCTTTATCTCACAGAACCTTCGCGCGATTTAATGGTGATGATGTGCATGGACATGATTGAAATTGCGCAGAGAGAAGGAAGGCCTTTGCCATACACAACAAAAGGAATTACAGAAGCAGTGAAGCATTGCGTGCCGCTTGACTGGGGAGAAGTTTCTGACATCACTCCAGATATGCGGCTCACACTTTTGAATGACGGGCATATTCTCGGAGGCTCGCTTGTGCATGTGCATATTGGAAATGGATTGCACAATGTTTTGTACACCGGAGATTTGAAATTCGACCGCACGCTTTTGTATGATCCGGCGAGCTATGATTTCGCGCGAGCTGAAACTGTAATTACAGAAAGCACTTATGGACTTCCAGAAGATATTCAGCCGCGGCGCGATGAAGCTGAATCTGGCTTGGTAAATGCTGTGAAAAAAGCAATTGCCAGAAATGGAAAAGTTTTGATTCCTTCTTTCGCAGTCCAGCGCGCGCAGGATATACAAGTTATTCTTGCAATGGCGAATTTGGATATTCCGATTTATTTGGATGGAATGATTTGGGATGTTTCTGCCCTGCACACAACTTATCCGGAATTTATGAGCCGCGAAATGCAGAGAAAAATTTTGGTTGAGGGTTGGAATCCTTTCACGCAGAATTTTTTCAA
>CAZROS010000150.1:0-1730 GCA_964601825.1 uncultured archaeon
CTGCGTTCAGAATTATAGACAAGCTGGACAAAATTGGAGCTGAGGGAGTTAAAGCAGAATTGGAGAAAAATAATTTTGATTCCAGAAAAATCCTTGGGGTTCTGAAAATGGATTTTGAAGAGGTTGAGAAAAAATTTGAAAACTCAGCTGGGCTGAAAGAGCTTAAAGAATTTTTTAAATTCTCGCGCGCGTTGGGAATAGAAAAATTCCTGAAGTTTGATATTTCGCTTGTGCGCGGGCTTGATTATTACACTGGGCCGGTTTTTGAAGTGATGATTGGCTCAGTGAAATCCAGCTGCGGCTCCGGGGGGAGATATGATAATTTGGTTCGCGCATTCGGCGGGCAGGATTTGCCTGCGACAGGAATTTCCATTGGAGTTTCAAGAATAGTTGCTGTAATGGAAGAGGAAGGGCTGTTCAAAGATTTTGGGCAGAAAAATATTTTTGTTGCGGTTGTTAATGATTTTGTCCGCTCGGATGCTATAAAAGTTTGTAAAAAAATCCGCGAGCTGGGAAAAGTTTGCTCGGTTGATTTGTCTGGAAAAAGTTTGGGAAAGCAGTTTGAATTTGCGGCAGCAACAAACTGCGCACTTGTTGTTATTGTCGGGCCAGAGGAACTCAAGAAAAATTCTGTGAAAGTTAGGGATATGAAATCTGGCGCGGAGAAAAATGTAAAGATTTCCGATTTAGAAAAATATTTCTCAAAGCTCTGAGTGAAATTTTTCGCCTGAGTTAAATAAATCTGGATAGAAAAATCTAGAAACGCCGAAATTTCTTCTTTAACTGCCGACAAAAAGCTGCTCTTCAAGCACAAAGCCGCACTTGCCGCAAAATATTTCGCTCAGTTTTGCATGAACTCTTCCGGAGCCGCACTCTGGGCACTTTGGATGTTGCATTTTAATCTGCAAAAAATTCTGCGGGGGGTTTAAAAGCAATTTCTCTTCTGCAGAATATGCTTTGAAAAATATTTCTTACGTTTTGCAGAGTGAAGACTTGAGGTTCATATTTTGAAAATCTTTAAAAAGATTCTGCCAGGCGGATGCCGTATGTCTTTTTAAGCTTTGCACTCCAATAATTTTTATAAAAATTGGAAATGAAGATTTCGAATTTAAGATATGTGAAAAAGAAATCAAGTTGACTTGATTTTTCGCTGGCTTCTGCCCGCAAAAAATATTTCTTGACACATATTTTAGCGCGCACGGGTTTACCCTGCGCGCCGTGCGAATTTCTTCATCCAAATAGGAGCAGATAGATATGAGAATAGTAAAGAAGCCTAAAAGCACAGAGGCAAAGCTGGAAAAAATTGTTCCGGACACAAGCGCGATAATCCACGGTCGGCTCACAAAGCTTGCTGAAGCCGGGGAGCTGGATGGGGCGCAAATTATAATTCCGGAAATTGTAATGGGCGAGCTGCAGGCCCAGGCGGCAAAGGGAAAAGAAACCGGATTTATCGGAGTGGAGGAAATTAAAAAACTGCGGGCGCTTTTGGAAACGCACAAAATAAATTTGCAGTTTGTCGGAGAAAGGCCGAGCTACGAGGATATTCTTCTTGCAAAATCCGGAAGAATAGATTCAATGATTCAGGATGTTGCGCGCAAAGAGAAAGCAGTTCTTCTAACTTGCGATTTGCCGCAGGCATTGGTTGCAGAAGCTCAGGGATTGGAAGTGAAATATTACGAGTCTTATGAGAAAGGGAAAAAAATAAAGCTGGATGATTTTTTCACTCCAGA
>CAZROS010000151.1:0-1729 GCA_964601825.1 uncultured archaeon
ACAGTTGTGATTGACACGCATGGAGAATATATTGGATTTGCAGAAGACAAAAATTACAAAGACAGAACAGATGTAATTCTCGGAAGAGATTTCAGAATTGGCGTGCCTGGATTGAGCGCAGGAATGATTGCGGAAATTATGCCGCACATGACTTCTGTGCAAAAAAGAGAATTAAATAAATTTCTGGCTGTGATGAATGATGAGAACCGCGGGAAAGTTTTTGATTTCCGGGATGTGCTGAACAAATTGGAATCAAGCGAAATAAAATCCACTACAAGAGATATTCTTTACACTTTGATTTACGAGCTGGACTCAACAGGATTATTTTCCGGATATGACAATCCATCTCTGCAAAAATTAACGCGCCCGGGCCATTTGACTGTAATAGATATTTCTGACATGGTTTCTCTAAAGGAAAAGCAAATAATTGTAACTTACTTGGGCCAGAAACTTTTCAACGCAAGAAGAAGCGGAGCAATACCGCCGTTTGCTTTTATTGTGGAGGAGGCGCACAATTTTTGCTTGAGCGAAGATACGGAAATTTTAACAATGAATGGCTGGAAAAAATATAATGAAATAGAAGTCGGAGACCCAATATTTTCCTATAATAAAGAAATAGATAAATTTCAAAATGCTTCTATTGAAAGAATTATTATAAAAGATCATGACGGCGAATTAATAAGACTTCATAATCAAGATAGCATTGATGCTCTTTTGACAGAAGACCACAGAGTTCTTTGCAATGTCAGAACAACAGGCAAAGACAGAAAATGGAAATATTCTCAACTTAGATTTATTTCAGCAAAAGATTTGCCATCTGGATTGAAAATTCCGATAGTTGCTGAAATGGAGCACAACTCAAGGTGCAACATAGATGATGATTTAATAAAAATTCTTGGTTGGATAATAACCGACGGATATCTTCATATTTTCAAAAAGGATAATTATTCCTGTTTTGAAATTTCGCAATCAGAGTCGAAAGGCAAAATATTGCAAGAAATGAAAGAAGTAGTTAGCAGGCGTTTTCCAGAATCAAAAGTTTATTTTCGAAAGAAATCTGGCCACAGATTTCCTGATAAAAGATATGTTAAAGAAACAGAAGAAAACATATTTTATCTTGGTAAAAAGGCAACAGAAGAAATTAGAATATGGTTGGGAAATTCGCCGCATAGAATTCCTAGAAAGCTTTTAGAAAATTCGTCCATCGAACAATTGAAAATATTATTTGACGCGCTTGTTCAAGGAGATGGAACAATTTATCATAGCAAAAATAAGCATAAGCGTATAGTATTTTACGCTGGGCATGATAATTCTTTAGCAGACGATTTTCAAGAGTTATGCGTGCGACTTGGTTTGTCTGCTGTAAAAACGAAGTGGGCGTATGGTCAAACAAATGTTGCAGTTTCGTTTAAGCGAAAATTTGCATCTCTCAGAAAAATTACAAAGGAGCATTATTCTGGAAAAGTTTGGGATATAACTGTTAAAAATGGTGCATTTGTAGCGCGACGGAATGGAAAAGTTTTCATAACTGGCAATTGCCCAGAGGGAACTTCGCGCGAGGGCGCAATCTCGCGGAGAATAATTGAAAAAATCGCGCGCGAGGGAAGAAAATTTCACGCTTGCTTGGGATTAATTTCTCAGAGGCCGATAAATCTTTCAACAACTGCTTTGTCTCAGTGCAACACGCACATAATTTTGCGCGTGACAAATCCTTATGACTTGAAGCATA
>CAZROS010000152.1:0-1723 GCA_964601825.1 uncultured archaeon
CGAATTCAAAGCCGATAAATATTCCTCAGCACAATTCTCCGGAATTCTGCAGGTTCATAGGGTATCACATAACAGACGGCGGCTATGAGCTGAACCGCGGAAAAAAGAACGGAATAAATTTTTACAACAAGGATGGCGATTTGCTGAAAGATTACACGAGCATAGCAAAATCACTTTTCGGGATAGAGCCTTACATTTACAAAGCAAAGAGCGGAGTTATTGGAGTTAGATTTATCTCTGCGCAAATTTTTGATTTCATGCGCCAGCTTGACGCAAGCCTGATAGAGGGCGATGAGAAAAAAAGAATTCCGCTGGCTCTGATGAACTGCAGAAAATCTGATGTTGCGAATTTGCTGAAAGCGATGTTTGATGGAGACGGAACAGTTGTCCGCGTAAAGAGGGGCGGGATAAGAATAGGATTTGTCACTCCAAACAAAGAGCTCGCTGAGCAGGCGCAGGAGCTTTTGCTAAGATTCGGAATAAGGTCTTCAATATTTCTGGACAGAAAATTTTTCAAGATTGATATTTCCGGCAGCGAGAACATTAAAAAATATTTTGAAGAAATAGGATTCACAGGAAAGAAAAAAATGGGGCGGCTTGAAGATTATATGGAAAAAGAAAAAACCTACCGCTCTGTTGTTAACATTGTTCCAAACTGCGCAAGGAAGCTGGGAGAGATAATGAAATCTCTCGGGGAGAAAGTCAGCAATAAAATTTATTATGCAAACAATATTCACAAAATAAAGTTGCAGAAAATTATTTCCATGCTGGGAGAAAAAATCAATTCTCTTGAAAGCTCTCTAAAAAATATTGACTCTATGAGCATGAAAGAGTTGAAAGCTGTCATGGAAAAATTTCAAATTTCCCAGAATGAAATTTCAAAAGAGCTCGGAGTTTCCGGAAGCCTTGTTGGCTACTGGCTTAGAAATAAGAGAGAGAAGAATTTAGAAAAATTAAAGCTGGCGCTGGCAAAAATTTTAGAAAGAAAATTAAATTTTAGAGAAGAATTTTCTGAGCTCAGAAAACTCGCGTTCGGAAAAATCCAATGGGCGAAAGTCCTGTCTGCTGAAAAAATAAAATGCGAAGATGAATTTGTGTATGATGTTACAATAGAGCCAACGCGCGCATTCATAAGCAACTGCATAGTTTTGCATAACACAATTTCAATTGCAAAAGCTTCTATTGTCGCAACTCTGCCAGCGCAAGTATCAGTGCTAGCCGGCGCGAATCCGACATTCGGAAGATTTGACCCATTAAAAGCAATGGCAGAGCAAACAAAAATTCCAGAAACTTTGCTCTCGCGTTTTGATTTGAAATTTGCTTTGCGCGACGTTCCAGATAGAGAGCGCGACGAGCGCTTGGCTTCGCATATTCTTGAAACGCGCATGAGCCCGGAAAAAGTTGAGCCGGAAATTTCTCCGGATCTTTTGAGAAAATATATTGCTTACGCGCGAAAATTCTGCAAACCAAAAATGACGCGCGATGCAATTGAAATGCTGAAAAAATTTTACTTGGACATGCGCGGAATGAGCGGAGGCTCTGGAACAATCGCAATTACTCTCAGGCAAAATGAAGCTCTCATGAGATTGTCAGAGGCCTCTGCAAAAATCCGCCTCGGGGAAAATGTTGAAGTGCGCGATGCCGAGCGCGCAGTCCACATTATGAAAGAAAGTTTGCGTCAGCTCGCGCTTGATGCTGAGACAGGAAAAATTGACATTGACAG
>CAZROS010000153.1:0-1693 GCA_964601825.1 uncultured archaeon
ATTTTTCCGGAAACATAAACCACAATGTTTCCCTGAGAAAAATCGCAATCAGCAAGGGCTGGAAATTAAATGAGTATGGAATTTTCAAAGACCAAAAACAAATTGCCGGAAAAACCGAAGAGGAAGTTTATGAAAAACTCGGGCTCGCGTGGATGCCTCCGGAAATGCGCGAGAACACCGGAGAAATTTCTGCTGCGCAAACCGGAAAGCTTGTGAAAATTATTGAATACAATTCTCTTAAGGGAGATTTGCAGACGCAGACAAGCTGGACTGACGGAAAAAATTCCATTCTGGAAATGGCTCAGGCTGCCCAAAAATTCGGGCTTGAGTATATTGCAATCACAGACCACACGCGCTCGCTTGCAATGGCTGGCGGGCTTGATGAAAAAAAATTGCTGAAGCAGGCAAAGGAAATTGATTCTGCAAACAAAAAACTAAATGGATTTGAAATTCTGAAAGGGGCTGAAGTTAATATTCTGAAAAATGGAAAGCTGGACATAAGCAACGAAGCTCTGAAAAATTTGGATGTTGTTGGGATTGCAGTGCACAGCAATTTTAAACTTTCGCGGGAGGAGCAGACGAAAAGAATTATTTCCGCGATGGAAAACGAGCACGCGGATATTTTATTCCACCCGACCGGCAGAATTTTGCAGCAGCGCGAGCCTTATGAGCTGGATATTGATGCAGTTATTGACGCGGCGAAAAGGACAAAAACTATTTTGGAAATTGACGCGCATCCTTCAAGATTGGATTTAAGAGATGAAAATATTCGCAAAGCAGTTGAGGCTGGATGCAAATTTTCAATTGATTCTGATTCTCATTCAGCTTCTGGTTTTAGATTTTTGGAATTCGGAATTGCTCAAGCCAGAAGAGGATGGGCTGAGGCGCGGCAAATTATAAACACAAAATCGGTGAAGGAGATGTTGAGGGAGATGAAATAATTAATTATATTTCTTCACTCCCGCGCGCGGGCACAAATCAAACAGCACACACTTTGAGCAAGAGGGAACAGGAGCTTTGCAAACCGCCCGCCCATGGTCTTTGAAAAGAAATTGTATGTCTCCCCAGTTTTCTTTGGAAAAAATTTCCATTAAATCTCCCTCAATCTTTTCAGGATTTTTTTCTTTTGTGAATCCAAATCTTTGTGAAAGCCTGATAACATGCGTGTCCACAACAATCCCTTCTGTTATTCCAAAGGACTTTTGCAAAATCACATTCGCGGTTTTCCTTCCAACTCCAGGCAGAGTTATAAGCTCTTCCATTGTGCTGGGAACTTTTCCGCTGAAATTTTTTATCAGAGCAGCGCAGCAGGCTTTTATGTTTTTAGCCTTGTTGTTGAAAAAAGTTATGCTTGAGATTTTCTTGCTTAATTCAGGCAGGCGCGCATTTGCAAAATCCGCGGCGGTTTTGTATTTTGAGAAAAGCGCAGGAGTTATTTTATCAACAGCCTCGTCCCTTGCCTGCGCTGAAAGGATTGTTGCAATCAAAAGCTGCAAAGGGCTTGAGGCTTTCAGATAATACCTTTTGCTGCGCGGATAGATTTTTTCTAGAATGGAAAGGATTTTCTGGGCGCGCGAGGAGTTGGACATTAGATGATTTTATTGGGGAGATTTATAAAAAGCGTCTGGAAATATTAGCCTTTATAAATCATGGATACACAAGTATCCATATGGATAGAAAAGTATCCAAAGGC
>CAZROS010000154.1:0-1658 GCA_964601825.1 uncultured archaeon
CCGCCCTTGTCTTTGAAATTATAAATTTCATTTCTGATTGATTCGCCCGCGCCTTTTGCTGAAAGCAATTCAAAGCTTTCAAACGCAGGCGTGTCCAGAGGAAGGAATCCGTATTTTTCATAAACTCTGCGGATTGTGTCGCACACTAATTGAACCTTTGCCGCCTCTTCGGGAAAAAAATCTTTTGTGCCTTTTGGGGGAAGGAATTTTTCCATTTGCATCAATAGAAATATTTATGCGCGCCCAATTAAAAAGGCTTGTGGGATACAAAAAATTTGCTGCGCCGCTGCAGACGGCGGCAGCTTTACTTTACCAGCACTTTCGAAATTTCTGGTAAAATTCTATCTTCCTCATCAATTTTTCTTTTGCCGGCATTCAGATATTTCACCATGTAAACCATATTTTCTCTTATAGTTCCTCCTTCATGGTGCACTGGATAAATTCCTTTTACTATTCCAACGCATTCGAATCCGTTGTTCAGCAAAGCTTTTTGAACGCCTGGATCTCTTGTGCGCGCGTGTGTTTCTACACATTCAAGCCCAATTGCTTCTGCGATTTCTAAGCGGAATCTTACAAGTGCATTTGCTAAACCTTTTCTTCTATGATTTGGATGAACAACCAATTGCTTAAGCTCGCCGAGCAAGCAGTATGGATTTATTCCCAAGCAACTCGCGCCCACAATTTCTCCTTCGACTGCAGCAACAACCCTTACTGAGTAAGGATCTGCCAAAGTTTTTTTATGATACTCTGCGCTATGCAACCCGGGATATGGATATCCAGGCAGCGCTGCTTTGTGGAGTGCTGCAAGTTGCTCACAGTCTTGTTCGTTTGCCATACGTAAAATCGATCGAACTTTTACGCCATATCGCATCTCAGTTCCAATTTTTCCTTGTGTTTTGAGAAGTCCTTCATCAACCATTCTAACATAATCTTCCGGCTTTTCAACTTGTCCCATTTTTTTCACCTCCCAGTTTCTTTTTTACAATTTCTCTCGCGAGAGAAGTGGGAACAAGGCTGCCGTTGCTCTCAAGCAGTCCAATAGAAATCATTCTGTTGACATTCCACCTAACAGTGGACTCAGGAATCTTTAGCTTGCGAGAAACTTTCCAAATCGCATCTGTTTTGCTTCTATACTTTTGTGAAGCAAGCTCAGAAAGAATTAAAGAATATTTTTTAGAGATGCATCTAGACAAAATCTTTTCTAACAATTTTCCCTCAATGTAAATTGGTAGGGCATCACGATCACAAAATATACTTATACATAGGTGATATATAAAGCCCGTGCGCAACTTTTCTTGCGCAGAAATTTTAGCAGCAGAAATTTTTAATCAAATTTTTGTAAACATTAAATGATTTTTCAATCTCTTTTATTTTCACAAATTCATCCGCGGCGTGAGCTGTTTCAATTGAGCCCGGCCCGCAGACAGCTGTTTGGATTCCAAGCTCGGTTGAGTAAAGCTCTGCTTCTGTGTAGCCATAATTTGCGCCATCAACAGATTTTCCCGCTCCTGCTTTCTGCAAAAGCTTTACAATCTGCGCATCAGGCTTTACAAAGTGCGGCAGCCTCGCCATCAAAACTTCTATATCAGCTTTCAATTTTAATTTTTCCAATATATTTTTATAATCAGCAAGCGCGCTTTTCTCTGTTTCTCCGAAAG
>CAZROS010000155.1:0-1639 GCA_964601825.1 uncultured archaeon
TTATTGCAAATTATGGATACTACATTGATGCGAAATCAAATGTTGTTTTGAAAGCCAGATAATTCAGAAATTTTGATTACTAGATAAATCTTTTCTATTTTTTGCTTCTATAGAATCTACAGTTTTAAGCTGCGCAATATTTTTTCTCTCAAAATATGCCGTAGCTAGCATGAGAGAAATTCCAACAGAAATTGCCGCAGAGTAAGAAAATGCAAATACAGAAAATAAAGGCGAAAGGAAAATATGAAGCGCTGAAGTGTAAGCGCCGGCAGAATCCGGCAAATTAAGGAAATACCCTAAAATTGGCACAGCAACAACAGGCAGGCTCGAAAGTATAAGGGAAATTCCCAAATATTTTGAAATTTCAAAACCTTTCTTTTTGTTCATGCAAAGAATCACAATCCCAGCAATGAAAAACAAAAATGAAAAAAGCGCGGTTTGCGCAAATACAGTGTTTCCAAACTGGCTCATTGCAAGCTCAAAAACAGATGCTTTTTCAGCAGGAAAGTTTCTTGAGTATCCCTGCGAGAAAAGCTCGCTGCCAAAGTAGGCTCCTATATTTTGCTGAGTCGAAGCCATTATTTTATCGCAGTAAAATTTGAAAGAGTGGCCGCTCATGCTTTTTCTTTCGATAAAATGCTTTCCGCTGCACTCTTCCATGAGATTTTCTATTTTATCCGGAGGCGGCTCTGCCTGATACATTTTTTGAACTGAGCTTACAGCATTTGACTTCAAAATTTCCGGTTGGGTAAAATAGAAAAGCCCAGATGAAACTATCAACACTGATAGCGATGCCACAAGCACCAGCAGCCCAAAAGCAGTAAAACTATTTGACATAACACCTAAATATACTATGTGTATGTAGTATTTAAAGCTATATGTTTTACAGACTATCAGTTTTTCAAAAATCTTTCCAATCCATGCGCGTTTTCTGTTTTCAATATATTTTTTCCATTATCTTCAGCTTCACCCGACAGAATTTTCTCTTGCCCGTCCACAAGAAGCGTTCCGTAAACTCCATCAAAGCCCGGCTTAACTTTTATTTCTCCTGCGCGGTTTTTCAAAATTATTTCAGCGATTTTTCCATGGGCTGTGCTGCGCAAATCTTTTTCTTCAGCTTCAAGCAAAACATTTATTTCATTTCCAAATTTCGCAATTAATTTATTATACTCCTCCCAAACTTTTTTCGAATGGGTTTGCGCCCCAAGAACAACTGCAATTAATTCCGACAAAGGCAAAAGAGTTTTGAAAGGAATCGCGCCTTCTGGAACAAATCCAACAGGCCTGTCTGCCAATTCCTCCACGCGATGCAAAACTCCGATTGTCAATTCTCTTTTGCATACCGGGCAAATATTTTTCAGCTTCAAAGCTTCTGCAGGTTCCATTTGTATTCCGCACGCGCGGTGGCCATCAACATGATATTTTCCATAGCCCGGATCAACTTCAATTGTGTACAAAAACTTTTTCGGATCTTTTTTCTTTATTGCTTCAATCATTTCAAAATAGCTTGGCTCGGACAAATCAAAAACATTTGCCTCGCGGCCCATTCTCCATGGCCAGTAGCTGTGCGAATCGGAATTGCTAAGCAAAGCAATTCCATCAAGCTGGCTCAATCTCCAGTTCATTGCAGGATCCGAGC
>CAZROS010000156.1:0-1621 GCA_964601825.1 uncultured archaeon
GCAAAAGAATGTGGATTAGATTTGGAGGAATATATTAAATTTCTTCGCTCTCATGGAGAAGAGCTTACGCTTGGAAAAATGAGCGCGAAGCAGTTCTGCGAGGCTTTAAAGAAAAAATTCGGATTAAAAAAAGATGTGGTTTCTATATGGAAAAAATCCTACATGGAAGGCTATAAGATTAACATTGAAATGATTGAGGTATTGAAAAAACTGAAGAAAAATTACAAAATTGCTGCGCTTTCAAATTCTCAAGAGGCTTCTGCTGGCACAAGAAAAGTTGAGCCTTTTGTTTCGCTTTTTGATTTAGCAACTTTTTCCTGTGATGTTGGTATGGCAAAACCTGATAGAAAAATTTTTGAGCTTGCTCTGAAAAAGCTTAACCTAAAACCAGAAGAATGTATTATGGTTGATGACAATGAAGAAAACATTTCTGCTGCGAAAGAATTAAAATTCAAAACAATTCTTTTCAGAAGCAACTCCCAGCTCATAAAAGAACTTAAATCTTTGGGTGTGAAATTTTAAATTCATTTTTCAATCGAAACATCTCTGAATTCAACTTCCAATCCATCTGGGTAAGCTTTGAAAAGTTTTGAACCCAAAACATCTTTTATTGTTTTTGTTTTTATCCCAGCCTGTTCAAGTCTTCTGTGAAGAGCTTCCAAATCTTGATTCATATATGCTAAATGATCAACGCCGTCAAAATGCTTCTCGCCTTCTTTTGGCTCAGCAAGCTCTAGAAGATTGAAGCCATCAACAGGATTGTCAAGTCGAAAGACACTTATCTTTCTTTGAGAAATTATATTTTCTTTCAGGAGTTGTCCTATTCTTAACAAACCAATTTTCTTTTCCTCGTAGGATTCTCCGGAAGAGCACCTGTAGCCTATGTGGTCTCTGCCTGAAGCAGAAAGATCAAGAACGCCTGACAATGCCGCATATGCTTTACCAAAATGCTCTAGCGCCTCTGATTCTAATTGTTCCCTATCAAAAAGCATGATTTAAATTCTCAGCAAAAGAATTTAAAACCATGTTCAACCTCACCGCCGCGCCACCCCTCAAAGACCTTGTAACATTCGTTCCAAACAAATCTGAGCCAATCCATGATTGGTATTATTACAAGGAAGGATTTTCCCGTGGACTTGTGGATTTTTTTATTTCAAAATTTGGAATTGCAAAAGAAGATATTGTGCTGGATCCATTCTGCGGAGTTGGAACAACTCTGCTCGCGTGCAAGCAGGCTGGAATTAAATCCCTGGGCTTTGACACTTCTCCTTTAGCAGTTTTTGTTTCACAAGTTAAAACCGCAAATTATAATTTGGAAACTTTAGAGGAAGCAGTTAGGCACGCGCTGAAATGGAAATTTGAGAGGCCGCGCAATATTCCATCAAGCCCGTGGCTCAAGCGCGCGTTTTCTAAATACGCGCTCGAGGATATTATTTTCTACAAAGAAAAAATCACGCATATAGAAAATCCTGTTGAGAGAAATTTTCTTGCTCTTGGGTTGATGGATTCTGCGCTCAAGTGCTCATACATTACAAAAGACGGGGCTGTTGTGAAAATACACAAGGGAGCAGTGCCGCCGGTTGGGAAAATTTTCAAATATAAAATTCGCAGAATGCTAAGG
>CAZROS010000157.1:0-1619 GCA_964601825.1 uncultured archaeon
TTTGGAAGTTTTCTGGGGGGAAACCTAACCATAACAACCATGAAGTTTGTAGAGATATTGTATTTAAAAAAAATCCTGCTGCAAGCAAAAGCAAACCCAAAAACAAATTTGCTTTTCCGAAATTCCTGAAAAATGGCGCGAGCATAAAAGAAATACCAAAGAAGTGCAAAATCCCGAACCAGATTGTTTGCGCGGGTGTGAGAAAAAAAGTTGCTGCTGTTGCCAGCAAGCCGAGAGAAAAAATCTTTGCGCCGCGCAAAAAACTTTTCTTTTTCAGCTCTTCGTAGTTTTTTATTTTTTCAGACATAATGAAAAAAGAAATTCCTGCAAGCAAAATGAATGCGCCTGCCACCAGCCGCGGGAACAGCCACCAATAAAGCCATCCACCGCCCATGCTGAAAATTTTGAAATAATCAAGCGCAACAGACCAGTTGAAAATTACCATCAGCACAACAGCAAGCCCGCGGGCGAGGTCGATTTGGTAGAAACGCTGGGGCTGCATAATTCTTTTAACATGCTTTCAGATTTAAATATTTAAGCTATAGAAAACTTAATATTTTCATGAGCAGCAGAAAATTCTATGAGAACGAATCGTGGGCAAATATAGCTAACAAGCTATCTCCTGCTATAAAATCTTACTTGGAAGATGAAAAGAAATTCATAATAGAAAATCTAAAAAATTCTTCAAATGTGCTCGATGTTGGATGTGGCGATGGCAGAATAATTGATGGTTTACTCTCTCTCTCTTTGAAATCCATGAAAATTTTCGGAATTGACATTTCCAAAGATTCTGTCGCCTTATGCAAAAAGAAATTTGCTGGAATTTCAAATGTTTCTGTTTCGCTTCAGGATGCCATAAAAACTAATTTTACAGACAGCTCTATTGATGCAGCAGTAATCGGATTTAATTTTCTTGGAAATTTAGACAATGAAGAAAAATCAAAATTTTTAAATGAATCAAAAAGATTTTTGAAGAAAAATCAAAATTTTTAAATGAATCAAAAAGATTTTTGAAGAAAAATGGAATTTTAATCGGCTCTGTGTATGCTGAAAATGCTGTGCCTTATCAGATTGATTGTTATAAAAACTTTCTTGGGTTCAAGACTTCTGTTGAATCTAATTTTGTAAGTGCGACAACTCCTGACAAAAAGAAATTAATTTCTGAAAGATTTTCAGAAAATGAGCTAAAAGAAGTATTCAAAGCTCATGGATTCGATGCTGAAATCAAAAGAGGAAAATTCTATTTTCTGTTTATCGCAAAAAATATTTAACCATGATAAGCAGTCTCAACTTCAGTTTTCTCATAGTGCTCCCAGCCATGGGAAATTTTTCTTGTGATTTCCTGCAGGCGCGGGGAAACTTTTTTCCAGACTTCATGGACTTCTTTCAGCCAGAGGGCTGCGGAATTTTCTGAGAATGAAACTTGGAGGTTATTGGATTTCCACATAAGGGACTGGAGTTTTTTGTAGATTTCAAAAAGCTCTTCCTTCTCTTCCTTTGAAATAAATTTTCTTTCAAAAAAGCAGCAGAAGTTTTCATTTCCAGAAAGCAAAGGCTCAACAACTCCGCGCGCCACATTTTCAATTTTTTCCGCAACAGAGGCGCGCATGCTTTCCAGC
>CAZROS010000158.1:0-1583 GCA_964601825.1 uncultured archaeon
GAATTACATAGCCATCGTCAGCTCGTACCTTGAGGCGTGCCGTTAAGTCGGTTAACGAGCGAGACCCACGCTGTCAGTTGCTATCACGCTGTCCGCAGTGTGAGCACTCTGACGGGACTGCAGATGAAAAATCTGAGGAAAATTATGTAAGTCTCCACTAGAGAATCTAAATGGTTAAATATATGCCAATGAAATAAAGCTGCATGACAAAACAAAGCGGAAATGCTCTTGTAAAAAAATATGGAAAAGATTATTTTCGTCGGCTTAGAGCAAAAGTAAAAACAAAGTCTCTAAGAGAATCTGGAAGCAAAGGCGGTCGGAAGTTTATAGAGAAATATGGAAAGAAAGAACTGATGAAGATCAGCAGTGTTGGAAGAGAAAATTTCAAGAAAAGAATAAGATTTGATAACAGCCTGAAAGAAAGATTCAGAAGTATGTTCATCGAGAAAATGAAGAGGTTCACAAAAATTCATCCGACTGAAAATAATATAAATGTGAGATCACGCTTGGAGCAAGAAGTAGCAAATTATTTAATTAGGAACGGGATAAAATTTGAATATGAATCTTTGTCATTGCCAACAAAATATGGAAATTGCGAGCCAGATTTTATAATCGAAAATAAAATAGTAGTTGAAGTTTTTGGCATGAACACAAGTTTTTATCTAAAGAAAAAAATACCAAAAATTTCTGACGCCATAAATAACAATCCGCAATTTCGTTGGGCTATTTTTACAGCACCAGATATTTCTGTTAAATTGGATAATTGTTTTATAACTTCTGATAAAGAGGCTCTAGTGAAATTCATTAAAGAGATTTCATGATCCCCATGGGGTGGGCGACGGTAGGTCCGCATGGTCCGAATCCTTGGGGCTACACCTTGTTAGTGGGATGAAAAAATTATAATCTTGAAACGCTCGCGTGAAAAAATAATTTTTCACGCTTCGCAAACTAATATGTGAAAATAATTTTTACACATTAGTTAAGCGAGTTTGAGTTTACTCAAACGAGCGCTTTGAAATTTCTTTATTTAATTATTTTGAAATCTCGCTGGCAGGGGGCAAAACGCGTCCTACAATGCTTAAGACAATGCGATGCAACCCTGAAAATAATTTAAGATAAAATGAAGAACTTCCCTGTCAATATGTGTTGAATAAAAATTCAAACGCTCGCAAATTTTTTGCGCGGAAAATTATTTTATCAACACACAATGACAGCGAGCGCGTTTGAGTTTACTCAACGCGCGAGCTTTTAGATTCTTCAAATCTTTTATTTTTCAGCAAGGGAAGCCAATCGCCCAAACTTAAGCCCAGTTCAGATCGGGGGCTGCAACTCGCCCCCGTGAAGCCGGAATTCCTAGTAGGCGAACGTCATAATCCGCTTTTTCTTTCTTTTCTTTGAAGATCTGCAAAAATTTTCTTGAATTTTTGCGAGCTCGCGAAAACTTTCAGTTTTCGCAGAACTTCAAAAGAAAGAAAACGCAGGTTCTTAAAAGAAAGAAAAAATTTAAAAAAAGAAATTGCGGGTGAATTCGTTCGCCGAATACGTCCCTGCTCTTTGCACACACCGCCTGTCAAGCCATGCGA
>CAZROS010000159.1:0-1548 GCA_964601825.1 uncultured archaeon
GCTCAAAACAGAAACTCCTTCTGGCGAACGCAAGCGCGGAGCGAGTTTCATTCCGCCGACAAATTTTGCTCCTTGCTCGGCTGCGAGATTCACAAGCTTTTGGTCAACCTCGCCGTCAATGAAAACCGCAGAGGTTTGTGTTTCTCTTAGAGTGTTCATCAATTCGCGAGCTGGGACTTTCCCCATAATTTCTCCTGCCTCATCAAGCAAGTAGGCTGCGCGCGAGCCTGTGAGCTCATTTAAAATTTCGCGGAATTTTGCTTTTCTGTCTTCATCTAAAATTGCTGGAGCTGATGGTTGCGCAAGAATTGCGCGGCCGTATTTTCTGCTCTCCTCTTCTTTCAGCGCAGAGGAAACATCCACGACTTCAACTTTCATTTCTCTTTTCTCCGAGCCGTTTCTTTGCGGCGCGTAGGAATGCGCGCCTGTGGAAATTTCCCTTGCTTCTGACAATGGAACTCTGTCGCGCAGGGCTTTGTGAATTTCTTTGCTTGAAAGCTCTTCAACTTCTTTTCCCTCTGGAGCGCGCGCGACAAATTCAATGTCTCCGACTGCTGTTAATTCTTTTAGAATTAAATCGCCGCCGCGGTCGCCATCAAGAAATGCTGTGCATTCTTTTGTCTTGCTCAAATCTGCAACTGCCTGCGGAACGCTTGTGCCTTCAATTGCAATGCAGTTTTTTATTCCTGCGCGCAAAAGGCTTACAACATCTGCGCGGCCCTCGCAAATTATTATTTCATTTGAGCTTTCTACTGCCGGGCCTGCTGGGCAGCCTTTGTAATTTACAACTTCGCCGACGCGGACTGCTTCTTTTATTTGCTCTGATACTTCTCTTGGCTCAATAATTCCTTCCTCAAAAATTTTCTGCAATAATTGTTTTGCCCTGTCAATCACAAATTTTCTTTTTGATGTTCGCACGTCCTCGATTTTATCTACCAAAACCCGCGAGTTGCATGGGCCGATTCTTTCAATTGTTTCCATGCAGGCTGCGAGCAAAGCTGTTTCGCTTGCGTCCAAGCTTGAGGGAATTTCTATTTCTCCAAAAGCTTTGCCTCCGCGGATTTGAATATTTACATCTACTCTTCCGACTCTACCGGATTTTTGCAGTTCTCTTAAATCCATTTCAGGCCCGAGCAGACCTTCTGTCTGCCCGAAGACTGCTCCGATTACATCCGGCTTTTCAACTGTGCCGTCGGTTTCAAATTTTAAAAGCACTGTATATTTTGAAGTTGATTGCGCTAATTTTCCCATTTTAATCATTCTCCTTTTTTTGTTTTTTAATTTTGTTTTTGGAAATGAAGATCTTCGGCAGAATTCTTTGAATTCTGCGAGCTCGCAAAATCTGAAAGATTTTGCCGATCCCTTAAATTATGTGTTGGTATAAAAAATAATTTGCCAAAAAATTTTGGCAGTGAATTTTTTCTTAACACATATTGACAGCGAGCGCTCATGGGTTTACCCTGAGCGCGAGCCATTGAAATTCTTCATTTTATTTTTTCTAAGAAATAGAGATTCTTCGCAGCCCGGTTGGGCGCGATTTTGCTTTTG
>CAZROS010000160.1:0-1541 GCA_964601825.1 uncultured archaeon
TCAGGCCCGCCGCACATGGGCCACATTCTCGGATACAGCACTGCGGAATTTATTGGCCGATACAAACGCATGCGCGGATTTGAAATTTTTTATCCAATGGGAAATGATGACAACGGCCTTGCGAGCGAGAGGTTTGTTGAGAAAAAATTGGGAATCCGCTCAAAAGATTTTTCGCGCCAAGAGTTTGCAAAGCTTTGTTTGAAAACAGTAAAGGAAGAGGAAGAGGCTTGGAAAAAAGTTTGGGAGAGCTTGGGAATTTCTGTTGACTGGGATTTGCTTTACAGCACAATTTCTCCAGCGAGCCAAAAACTTTCCCAGCTTGCTTTTCTGGACTTGGCAAAGAAAAAATTAGTTTACAAAGCAGAAGGGCCAACAGTCTGGTGCCCGACCTGCCAGACTGCAATCGCGCAGGCGGAAATTGAAGATTCGCAAAGAAAAACTTTTCTTTCAACAATTCAGTTTGATTTAGTTGGCTCAAGCGAAAAAATAAAAATTGCAACAACGCGGCCCGAGCTTTTGCCTGCGTGCGTTGGAATTTTCGTTCATCCTTCTGACCAGAGATACAAAAAACTTTTAGGGAAAAAAGCGCGTGTTCCGATTTTCGGGCAGGAAGTTCCGATAATGGAAGATGAAAAAGTTGATCCTGCTTTTGGAACCGGAATCGTGATGATTTGCACTTTCGGGGACAAGACAGATGTTGAGTGGTGGCAGAAATATTCTCTGCCTCTGAAAATTGTAATTGACCGCGCGGGCAGGATGACTGAAGCTGCTGGGGAGTTTGAGGATTTGAAAATTGAGGAAGCCCGCGCAAAAATTTTAGCAAAGCTCGAAAGCGATGAAAAAATTGTTGAGCAGAAACAATTAGAACATTCAGTAAATGTCCACGAGCGCTGCGGCACACCAATGGAAATTTTTGTTTCAAGCCAGTGGAATGTGAAAATTTTGGAAAAAAAATCTAAGTGGCTTGAGCTTGGGAAAAAAATAAAATGGTTTCCAGAGCATATGCGCACGCGCTATGAGCAGTGGGTTGAAGGCCTGAACACAGACTGGATAATTTCGCGCCAGAGATTTTTCGGAATTCCTTTTCCTGTCTGGTATTGCAATAATTGCGGAGAAATTATTTTCGCAAGCGAAAAAGATTTGCCTGTTGATCCAGTTGCAGCAAGCCCAAAGAAAAAATGCAAATGCGGTTCCACAAGTTTTAGAGCAGACGAGGATGTGATGGACACTTGGTTTACCTCTTCAACAAGCCCGCTGATAAATGCGCGCTGGGGAGAAAAGAAAAATCTTATGGAAAAAATTTATCCAATGGACTTGCGGCCGCAGGGATATGAAATAATTCGCACGTGGGCTTTCTATACAATCATGCGCTGCTGGACGCACACAGGAAAAATCCCTTGGGAAAATATTATGATAAATGGAATGGGGCTTGACCCGCACGGAAAAGCAATGCACAAGTCAAAGGGAAATATTGTTGAACCCGGCCCGCTGAAAGAAAAATATTCTGCTGATGCTCTGCGCTATTGGGCAACAAATGCGCG
>CAZROS010000161.1:0-1537 GCA_964601825.1 uncultured archaeon
TGCTCTGTGATTAATTTTGCTTTTGAAATTTCAGAATTTTTTTCAACTGCAATTGATTCTCCTGTAAGAGCAGATTCATCAATTTTCAGAGAAAAACATTCTGTCAGGCGGATGTCAGCTGGCACGCGCTCGCCCTCCTCAAGCAAAACAAAATCTCCAGGAACCAATTCTTCTGTTGGAATTTCCAGAGGTTTTCCCTCGCGGATTACTCTGGCGTGCGGAGCTCCAAGTTTTTTTATTGCTTCAATCGCAGCTTCTGCTTTGTATTCCTGCCAAAATCCAAGAGCTGCGTTCAAAATTAAAATCGCCGCAATCGCTGCCGCGTCCAGCGCATTTCCAATCAAGTAGGAAACAGCAGCCGCGAAAATTAAAAGCAAAACAAGAAAGCCAGTGAACTGCTCAATCAAAATTTTCAGGGCAGTGCGGCGTTTCATTTCTTTTAATTTGTTAGCACCGAATTTTTCTCTGCGGGATTTTATTTCTTTTTCTGTCAATCCTTTATCGGAAGTTGAGAGCTCGCGGAAAACTTCTCGGGCTGTTGCTGTGTGGAAGTCCATGAGAAACTATTGGGCGGGCGATTTAAAAATTCCTAACAAAACTCGCAAACACCTTTTTTGTCAGAAGCTACAAACCTTTTCTTGCATCCGGCAGAATCAAATTTGTATCCTTTGTAGCTCAGGGCTTTTTTCCCAAGAGGCTTTTTGCAGACTTGGCAGAGAGGCATATTTACCGCAAGAAATATCCGCAGGGGCGATTTAAAAAGTTTATTAATAGGGCATGAAATTAATTTGCATGGGAAAGCTCAAAAAATTTTCAGAGAAATTCCGCGCAACTTTGCTGACTTTGGTAGCATCAGCTTTTGGTTTTGTGGCTGCGCTTTTCTGGAATGATGCCATCCGCGCAGGAATAGAAACCCTGCTCCCGCCGGATCAATCCTTGATTTACAAATTTACCGCAGCTATTTTTGCAACAGCAATTTCAGTTCTGGTAATTTATTTGCTTTCAAAATCCTCCAAATGATTTTATGATTCCTGAAATCGCAGCTGGCATAAAGAAGTATGGAATTAAATATGAGAACCTGCTTTTGCTGCTGGCGAGCCTGACAGCTGCGCTGGTGATTTTGAGCCCGGTTTATTTCCGCGCTTTGGAAAGTTTTATTTTATCTTTCAGAGAATATGGATATTTAGGCGTGGCTGTTGTGGGCTTCTTTTTTGCCTATGGGATTACAACTCCAATTGCAATGGTAGGCTTGGCTGCATTTGGAAGCGTGCTTGATCCTTTATTTGTGGCTCTGGTTGGAGGAACAGCAGCAGCTATTTCTGATTTCATAATTTATTTTTTTGCCCGCAGGAAATTTTCTTCAGCCGCGAGAAAAATTGAAAAGAAATTTTTGAACAAAAAATATTCCCGCGTGTGGCACGCGGCCGCGCCTATAGTTGCGGGCTTTATAATCGCAAGCCCTTTGCCGGATGAATTGGCTGCTGGAATTCTTGGGGCGCTGCGGTTTGATAAAAAAAGGTTTTTGATTTTTGTCTGG